>NZ_JAGQBY010000089.1:0-13606 GCF_024345875.1 Synechococcus sp. EJ6-Ellesmere | reverse complement strand
CTGCTCCAGGCCGCCGCCTGGCTGCGCCAGGCCAAGGCCGCCGCTGATCTGGCCAGTTGGAGTCTGGCTCTGATTCAGGGGCTTCCCGAGCAGGATCTGCCCCACTGGCGGCAGCAGCTGCAGCAGGCCCTCGAGCTGGAGCCACCCCATCTCTCCGTCTACGACCTGATCGTGGAGCCCGGCACTGTGTTCGAGCGCCTGCAGCAGCGCGGGCAGCTGCCCCTGCCGGATCCGGATCTGGGGGCCGACCTGATGGACCTCACCGGGGAGCAGCTGCGGAGCGCCGGCTACGGCCGCTACGAGATCTCCAATTACGCCCTGCCTGGGCACGCCTCCCGCCACAACCGCGTCTACTGGAGCGGGGCCGGTTGGTGGGGTTTCGGCCTCGGGGCCACGTCGGCCCCCTACGGCCAGCGCCTGGCCAGGCCCCGCACCCGGGAGGCCTATGCCGCCTGGCTGCAGACCGGAGCGGCCAGCACGGCGGCGGGGCAGCCGCCGTTCGATGAGTGGCTGATGGTGGGTCTGCGCCGGCGCGAAGGCGTGAACCTGGAGCGGCTTGCCCGGGCCGCGGGCCTGAGCATGGCTGATCGCGCGTCGCTGCTGGGCTGGATGGCCCCCTGGCGCGAGCGGGGGCTGCTGCTGGTGGAGGGCCGGCGCTGGCGGCTGGCGGATCCGCAGGGACTGGCCCTCAGCAATGCGGTGCTGAGGGAGCTGCTGGCCTGGTGGGAAGCCCATCAACCTCCCGAGGCGCCACTGGCGGAGTCGCCGATTGCAGCCAGCCCCTGAGGGCCTCCACGCAGAGCTGGCGCCCCGCCAGCAGCGGCGGGCTGAAGGGCGGTTGGCTGGGGGTCAGGCCCAGCAGGTCCGCGGTGACCCGCACCTGACCGTCGCAGTCGTCGCCGGCGCCGATGCCGATCACGGGAATGGCCAGCTGGCGCCTCAGGCTGCCGGCCAGATCCGCCGGCACGTGTTCCAGCACCAGGGCGAAGCAGCCGGCGGCCTCCAGATCCAGGGCCTGGCGCCGCAGGCGTTCCTGGCTGATCGGATCCCTGGCCTGGCGCCGGTAGCCCAGCCGGTGAACCGACTGGGGGGTCAGGCCGAGATGCCCCATCACCGGGATCCCACTGCGCACCAGCCGGTCGACCACGGCCACGGTTTCCGGCTCGCCGCCTTCCAGCTTCACGGCGGCCGCCGCACTTTCCTTGAGCACCCGGCCGGCGGCGGCCACGGCCTGATCACTGCCGCACTGGTAGCTCAGGAAGGGCAGATCGCAGATCAGCAGCGGTTGCTGGCCCTGGGGCCGGCGCAGACCTCGGGCCACGGCCTGGGTGTGGCCGATCATCTCCGCCAGGGTCACCGGCAGGGTGGTGGCGTGGCCGAGCACCACCATCGCCAGGGAGTCGCCCACGAGGACCACTTCGGCACCGGCCTCCTCGACCAGCGCCGCCGAGAGCGCATCCCAGGCGGTGAGCATCAGGATCGCCACCCCAGCCTGCTTGCGGGCCACCAGATCACCGGGTCTCAGGGGCACAGGCAGGAACCTCTCGGGCTTCCATTGCTACCATCATCTCGACTCGGACCCACGCGGCCCGGACGCCCAAATCTGGTCAGGACCGGAAGGGAGCAGCCACACGGGATGCTCCAGGCAGGCGTGGACTCCGGGTCACCCCCTTGAATCAGTGGTCGCTTTTCAGCTGTCGCTGGAGCGGCTCTGGCGGTTGAGCAGGAAGGGAGGAATCTTGGCGCCGCGCTGGTCAGCCTCGGCTTCGGTGTGGGTGAGCTCGGGGCTGGCGGCGAAGGTTGCTCGGGGGCGCTCGGTGCGGTAGGTGCTGCCTGCCTCGAAGCCGGTGGCGATCACGGTCACGTGGATCTCGCCTTCGAGCTTCTCGTCGACGACCGCGCCCACGATGATGTTGGCGTCGGGATCAACCACGTCGTAGATCACTTCGGAGGCCGTGGTCATGTCCTCGAGGGTCATGTCCTTGCCGCCGCTGATGTTGATCACGCAGCCCTGGGCCCCATCTATCCGGGCCGCTTCCAGCAGGGGGCTGCTGATGGCGGCCTGGGCGGCTTCCACGGCCCGTGAGCGACCGGAGCCCACTCCGATACCCAGGAGGGCCGTGCCCGCCAGGGTCATCACCGAGCGCACATCGGCGAAGTCGACGTTGACCAGGCCAGGACGGGTGATGATGTCGCTTATGCCCTTGACGCCCTGACGCAGCACATCGTCGGCGGCGCGGAAGGCCTCCTGCAAGGGTGCGCCGGAGATGGCGTCCCGCAGGCGGTCGTTGGGGATCACGATCAGGGTGTCGACATGCTCCGCCAGCCGGGCGATACCTTCCTCGGCCTGCTTCATGCGCTTGCGCCCCTCGAAGCCGAAGGGCTTGGTGACGATGCCTACGGTGAGGGCGCCGCATTCCTTGGCCACCTCGGCCAAAATTGGTGCAGCTCCGGTGCCGGTACCTCCACCCATACCAGCGGCGATGAACACCAGGTCCGCCCCTTCAAGGGCTTCCTGAAGCTCATTGCGGGATTCCTCGGCCGCCTTCTGGCCGATCATGGGGTTGCCGCCAGCCCCAAGTCCCCGGGTGAGCTTCTGGCCGAGCTGCACCCGACGCTGGGCGGCCGATTGCAGCAGGGCCTGCGCGTCGGTGTTGAGCACCCTGTAGCCCACCCCTTCGAGATCCGAGGCGATCATCCGGTTGACCGCATTGCTGCCGCCACCACCTACGCCGATCACTTCGATCCTGGCGCTCTGGCTGGGAACAATGCCGTTGCTGGAGGGCGAGGAGGTCAATGGGGTTCCGAGTAAAGCGTCAGGTGGGATGGGGTGTTGTCCTGCGGTGAGGTGGTCGCCCTGGGAACCGTTAACACTCATCTCGGGCAGCATTATGTCGTCGGCGGGCTGGAAAAATCCTGTGCGATGCGGCACTTTTGCGTGAAATCGGTTTTCTCGCAATGGTGCTTTGCGGGTTTGCGGGCCATTCGGGAGTGTGCGGCCTGAACGGTATCAGTCCACCCCTTGCCCTGCTTGTTTCGGATTGGCGGAATTGACTGCGGGAGCTGGCAGCCCCAGTTCGGGTTGGTCCGGGTCGCTCAGGTCGATGGAGCGCACCCCCTGGCCCTGGACCTGCTTCGGCAGTTCCCCGGACAGGTAACGCAAGACATCCAGCCGGCGAGCGAGGTCGCCGTCAGGCCCACCCAGTTTCACCTCCCCCAGAGTGCCGGTGGTCAGCCAGAGGGTGCCATCGGGCTCAAAGCGGATCGTCTTGAGTGGGCTGCCCAGGTCGTCGCGGCGGTTGATCAGCTTGACGATGGTGGGCTTGAAGCGGGCCTGCCATCCCTGCACCCGGATCGCCGTTTCGGGCTGGCTGTCGCTGGATCCCATGGCCTGCTGGCTGCTGCTGATCCAGTTGCCCAGGCGGTCGACATAGCCCTGCTCATTCCCCTTGGCTGTGCGCCGCTCCGCCCGCGCCACCACCTGGCGATCCACCAGCTCGATGCGCAGGCGGGGCGGGAGGATCAGTCGCTGCACGGTCACCTGCTCCACCGGCAGGGCGTCCAGGAGTTCGGAGCGCAGCAGACGGGGATCGAGGGTCAGCGGGGGCATGGGGAAGCGCAGCTCGGCGGCGGCGATCGCCTGCTCACGGCTCACGCGTTCGCTGCCGCTCACTTCCACCTGGGACGGACCGTTCAGGGTCCAGCCCTGACGCAGCAGTCCATAGCCAAGGCCCGCGGCGGCCGCCGAGAACACCACGAGCCGCCAGACGTTGCGCAGGCGTTCCTGACGGCGCTGCAGCCGCAGCTGACGCCTTCGTTCAACTCCTGGTGCTTGGGAAACGGGGCTCACAGCTCACAACGGGACCGGGCCATCAGTTCATCCATCCAGCGCCGGGCCCGTTCGGCATCGGAGAAAGGCAGGTCTTTTTGCTGGCCATCGCCCACCAGCCGCACCCGGCAGCTGCCCTGGCTTTCGTCGGTGAGGGGTGCATCACCCGATCCCAGGGACATCAGCTCCAACAATTCCAGCTTGCTGATGACGAAGGATCCCTGGGGTTTGAGCACCCCGGCTTCGAAGGTGCTCCAGGTCAGGACCCCATCGGCGAGCCGTGCCGCGCCGCAGCCATCGAGTTTCGAGAGTTCCGAGCCCGCAGCCCAGTCACGGAACAGCCGTTGACGACGCCTCTCCAGCCAGCCGAGGGCCGTGAGCAGCACGAAGACCACCAGCAGGGGCAGCCAGAGCAAGCCGTGACTCATTCCGCCGGGTCCTCTTGAGATGATCCACGGTCCCATTCTCCCGCGCTCTCCACCAGCTGGTGCACGAGATCCACCAGCGGTACGCCGCTGGCTGCCCACAGCATCGGGTACATGCTCTGGCTGGTGAAGCCGGGAAGAGTGTTGATCTCGTTCAGCCAGAGCCGCTGCGCTGCCTCGTCGTAGAAGAAATCCACCCGGGCCAGCCCCTCAGCCGCCACGGCGGCGCAGGCCTGAAGCGCCATGGCACGCAGCCTTTCGCTCACGGCCTCGGGCAGCTCAGCGGGAATCACCGTGGAGCTCAGCCCCGCGGTGTACTTCGTCTCGTAGTCGTACCAGTCGGCGGAGAAGCGGATCTCCCCCACCACCGAGGCCTTCAGGCCGCCCCCGGCAGCCGCCCCCTGGCCGAGCACGGCGCACTCCAGTTCCCTGGCCGTCACCCCCTGCTCCACCACCAGGCGCGGATCCAGGGCAGCGGCCAGTTCCAGCCCCTGCAGCAGAGAGCTGCGGGCGCTGGCCTTGCTGATGCCCACCGACGAGCCCATGTTGGCCGGTTTGACGAAGCAGGGGTAGCCCAGATCACGCTCCAGGCGCTGCAGAAGCCCCTCAGGGTCATGGCGCAGGTCGGTCGCCTGAACGGCCGCATAGGGCACCTGCGGCAGACCTGCGGCGGCAAATGCTGCCTTCATGGCCTGCTTGTCCATGCCCAGGGCCGAGCCGAGCACGCCAGAGCCCACGAAGGGCACCTGCATCAGGGCGAACAGCCCCTGGATGGTGCCGTCCTCGCCGTTGGGCCCATGCAGCACCGGAAACCACACGTCAACGCCAGCGGCCTCGGGGGGAAGGCCCTGGAAGCCAGCGCCCCCCAGGGGCTGATCAGCGGCGGTCTTGTTCAGTTGCTCGTCGGGGGCTGGCTCAGCGCTGGAGAGCACGGCCTCGGCCAGCTCGGGGCCCCACCAGCGGCCACGGCGATCGATGTAGAACGGCCGAACCCGGTAGCGCAAAAGGTTCTCCCCTTCCCTGAGGCCGCCCACCACGGTGATGGCCGAGCGGATCGAGACGGCGTGCTCATCCGATGCCCCCCCGAACACCAGGCCAACGCAGCGGGGGGAGCTGGGCATGGGGTCGGCTGGGTCCGGATCGGCGCCAAACGTATCAGCGCCGCCGCGTCTCAGCCCAACGCCACGCCGGTGAGGGAGAAAGCGCGCACCTTCTCAATACGCACGTTCACAAGATCCCCCGGCTGAATGATGCCGCCTTCGAGCTCAGCGGGGCTGCGGGATGGGGCCAGGTCCGGGAAGAAGGTCAGCCGGTTGGTGCGGGTGCGTCCCATGCGCTGGCCGGGGTCTCTGGGGTTCGTGCCTTCCACCAGTACCTGCTCGATGCGCCCCAGGTAGCGCTCGCTGCGCTGGCGCGCCGTGCGCTCCACCAGGGCGTTGAGCTCCTGCAGCCGCTCCACCTTCACGGCCTCCGGCAGTTGATCGGGCCAGTCAGCGGCGGGAGTGTTGGGTCTGGGCGAGTAGGCGGCGGTGTTCACCTGGTCGAAGCCGATCGCCTCGATCAACGCCAGGGTGCGGCGGTACTGAGCGTCGCTTTCGCCTGGGAAGGCCACGATCACATCGGCGCTGATCGCCGCATCGGGCATGCGCTCCCGGATGCGCTCGAGGATGCGCCGGTAGCGATCCACGGTGTAGCCGCGCGCCATCGCTTTGAGCACGTCGTCATCACCGCTCTGGAAGGGGATGTGGAAGTGCTCGCAGAGCTTGGGCAACTCGGCGCAGGCATCGATCAGGCGCTCGGTGAAGTAGCGGGGATGGCTGGTGGCGAAGCGGATCCGCTCGATTCCCGCCACGTCGTGGACGTGGTGAAGCAGGTCGGTGAGGGTGTGCTGGCGGCGGCCCTGGGGAGTGATGCCGGGCAGGTCGCGGCCGTAGGCATCGATGTTCTGCCCCAGCAAGGTGATCTCCTTGAATCCCCGCTCCGCCAGCCCTTCCATCTCCAGGCGGATGGCCCCGGGGCTGCGGCTCTGTTCCTTGCCGCGCACCGAGGGCACCACGCAGTAGGTGCAGCGCTCGTTGCAGCCGTAGATCACATTCACCCAGGCGCACACCTGGGAATCGCGGCGGGCTGTGGTGATGTCCTCGAGGATGTGATGCTCGCCAGTGGCCACCACCTGCTGGCCGCTGGCCACCTGCTCCAGCAGGGTGTCCAGCCGGTTGGCATGCTGGGGCCCCATCACCAGGTCGAGCTCGGGAACTCGCCTCAGCAGGGATTCCCCCTCCTGCTGGGCCACGCAGCCCGCCACCACCAGGGTGAGGTGGGGATTGGTCCGTTTGCGCTGGGCCTGACGCCCCAGGTAGCTGTAGACCTTCTGCTCGGCGTTGTCGCGGATTGTGCAGGTGTTGTAGAGCACCAGATCGGCACTGTGCTCATCGCTCCCGGGCTGATAGCCCATGCCTTCGAGGATTCCGGCCATGCGCTCGGAATCGGCCTTGTTCATCTGGCAGCCAAAGGTGGTGATCCAGTAGCTGCCGCGCTGCCCGGCCTGGGCTGGGGCCGCTGCTGTGGCACTCGCTGTTGTGGTGGTCGCGCTCATCCCACAAGTTTCGACCATGGCCGAAACTTGTGGGATGCAGGCACGCCTTCGCTGGATCGCGCTCACCAAGGCGGTGCCCCTGGCGATCAGCCGGGGCACCACGGCGTCGGTGCGGCGGCTGGTGGTCGAGCTGGAGCACGAGGGGCTGGTGGGGCGTGGCGAAGCCGGCGGTTTCGAAACCGGTCACCGGGCCTACGCCACCGAAGCGGTCGCCGCGGAGCTGGAGGCCCTGCTGCCGCGCTTCGCCTCCGCCGAGGGGCTCGCCCTCGCCGCGGAACTGCCGGCCTTTCAAGCCCTTGATCCCTGGCTGGCCCCACTGTCGCCACCGGCCCGTTGCGCCATCGATCTGGCCCTGCACGACTGGTGGGGCCAGAAGCTGGGCCAGCCCCTCTGGCGTCTCTGGGGCCTGGATCGGGCCGCCTGCAGCCCCACCAGCGTCACCCTCGGCCTGGCTGGAGTGGAGCAGGTGCTGGCCCGGCTGGATCGCTGGCAGGACCGCCTGGGCTGCTGGCCCCAGCGGGTGAAGCTGAAGCTGGGCAGCCCTGATGGCCCAGGCCATGACCGGGCCCTGGTGCTGGCGGTGGTGCAGAGGCTGCAGGAACGGGCCGATGCCGCCGGCATGGTCAGTGAGCTGCAGGTGGATGCCAACGGCGGCTGGGATCTGGTTACGGCCCAGCAGCTGATCCCCTGGCTGGCGGAGCAGGGGGTGGTGCTGGTGGAGCAGCCGCTGCCCGCCCAGCTCGACCCCGAGGCCGATGCGGCCAGCTTCGCGGCCCTTGATCTGAGCTGCCCGATTCCCCTGGTGGCTGATGAGAGCTGCTGGAACCTGTCCGACCTGCTGCGCCTGGCCCCCCATGTGGATGGGGTGAACATCAAGCTGCTCAAGAGTGGCGGTCTCAGTGAGGCTCTGCTGATGGCCCAGACCGCCCGGAGCTTTGGACTCGATCTGATGCTGGGCTGCTACTCCGACAGCGCTCTGCTCAATGGCGCCGCCTCCCAGTTGCTGCCACTGGTGCGCTGGCCCGACCTCGACAGTCACCTGAACCTGATCGACGACCCCTTTGAAGGCCCTGAGCTTCAGGCCGACTGCCTGCTGCCCTCCAACCGTCCGGGACTTGGGGTGATCGAGGTCCCTGGCCCCACCGCGGCGAGTGCCCCGTGCTGAGCGCCGATGCGCCGGTGGTGCTGCTGCTCCACGGCGGCCTCGACAACCTTTCCGGCAAGACGGGCCTGGCGATGTTGCGCTACCGGCAGGGTCCGGTGGTGGCCGTGGTGGATCCGGCCCATGCCGGCGCTGAGCTGGAGCCCATCACCGGGATCCCCCGGCGGGTGCCGATCGTGGCCGATCTCAACGCTGCCCTGGCTTACCGGCCAGCGGTGGCGGTGGTGGGGCTGGCTCCATCCGGAGGGCAGCTGCCGCCGGAGCTGAAGGCCGATCTGGCGGCGGCCCTGCGAGCCGGGCTGCACCTGGCCAGCGGTCTGCACACCCCCCTGGCGTCCGATCCGGAGCTGGCTGCCCTGCGGGGGCCTGGGCAGTGGATCTGGGATCTGCGCCAGGAGCCTCCTGGTCTGGAGGTGGCCGCGGCCCGGGCGGCAGCGCTGCCTGGCGAGCGGGTTCTCGCGGTGGGAACCGACATGGCCGTGGGCAAGATGAGTGCCTGCCTGGAGTTCACTTCGGCCGCCAGGCGGGCCGGGCTGGATGCCCGTTTCGTCGGCACCGGCCAGGCCGGCATCCTGATCAGCGGCAAGGGTGTTCCCCTGGATGCGGTCCGCGTCGATTACGCCGCCGGTGCGGTGGAGCGTGCCCTGTTGGAGGTGGCTTCAGAGCCGGCCTGCACGAAGGAGAGCCTGCTGTTCGTGGAGGGCCAGGGTTCCCTCTGCCACCCCGGCTCCTCAGCCACCCTGCCCCTGATTCGCGGCAGCCAGCCCACGGCACTGGTGCTGGTCCACCGGGCTGGCCAGAGCCATGTGAACAAGCATCCCCAGGTGGGCATCCCGCCCCTGGCGGAGCTGATCAGTGTGCTGGAGGGGCTGGCGGCCCTGGGAAGGCCCCATGGCACGCCGTCCCCACGGGTGCAGGCCGTGGCCCTGAACACCGCAGGGTTGTCAGAGGACAGCGCTGCCAGGGCCTGTGCCGCCATCAGTGACGCGCTGGGACTTCCCTGCGCGGATCCCGTGAGGAATGAACCAGCAGCCGATCGACTGCTGGCCTCAATCAGGGCGAGCGAGGGGATTCGAACCCCCGGATGGCGGCACCACAAGCCGCTGCCTTAACCACTTGGCGACGCCCGCCGTGGTCTTTGCCAATGTATCAAGCAGCCTTGCACCCTCCCCTTGCGGCCAGCCTCTTCACTTCGCCTCGCCCGCTGGTGCTCTGCTCTGGCCGTGGGTGGAGGGGTCACCGGGGTTGCCCTGGCCTTCACCAACCCTGGACCCGAGGAGTTCGAGAGCTTCGCGGGTGATCAGCTGGCTGAACTGGCGGTGGAGGAGGTCTGCGCTCATCGCCTGCCGATGCCCCTGAAACTGGCGATCCAGAACTGCCCTGATCTGGTCCGCAGCCAGCACAAGGTTCTCGGTGACCTGGCCCGTCGCAACACCCGGCGGCAGAACTTCGGACTGTTCAGCCTCTACCGCACCGAGATTGGAGGCCCTTCGGTGCTGCCGTTTCTTGAGCTCCCCCTCTACCGGGTGCTCACGGTGGCGGCTGCGGGGCACTTCAGGATCCTGAGAACCTCCAGCGACAACGACCCTGACAGCGCCACCGCCGATCGTGCGCCGTGGTGAGCGCGGCTGAGTCGCTGCCGCCGCTGCTGCTGCCGCGCTCCCTGATCGACCCCCGCTGCCGCGACCTGCCCCCGGCGGATGCGGGCGGCCTGGTGGCCGTGCGTCTGAGCCATCAGCATGGGCGGATCACGGCGATCGAGACTCACCCCCAAGGCGATGGGGAGCTGCTGCCGCTGGCGCTCACCCCTCTGGTGGAGACCCATGCCCACCTCGACAAGGCCTTCAGCTGGGAGCGCCACCCGAACCCGGCGGGCTCAATGCAGGGGGCCCTGGCGGCCAACCAAGCCGAGCACCAGGAACGCAGCCTCGAGCAGGTGCTGGAGCGGGGTGAGCGCGCCCTGGAGCGGGCCTGGCGCTATGGCCTGAGGGCCGTGCGCAGCCACATCGACAGCCTCGGCCCAGGCGCCGAGCCGGGATGGGAGGGACTGCTGCAGCTGCAACGCCGCTGGGCGCCGCGGCTGGCGCTGCAGCTGGTGGCTCTGGTGCCGGTGCGGCACTGGGGCACGGCGGCGGGAGGGGCCCTGGCCCGCCGGCTCGTCAGCAGCGGTCCGCGCGGATCGGTACTGCTGGGGGGGGTGCTGGGTGCCCCCCTGGCCCCCAGCCGTGCCGATGGTGAGGGGCTGCTGGCCCTGTTGCAGCTGGCCGACAGCCTCGGAGCTTCGGTGGATCTGCACGTCGATGAGAGTGGCGAGGGGGGCGGTGCGGGGGTGGCCCTGGTGGCCAGGCTGGTGCGGCGGCACCGCATCGGCGTGCCGGTCACCTGCAGCCACAGCTGCTCGATGTCGCAGTTGAGGGCTCCCCGCCTGAGCCGGCTCGCCGACGCCATGGCGGAGGCCTCCCTGACGGTGGTGGCCCTGCCCCCCACCAACCTCTGGCTGTTGGGACACCGCGCTGGAGACACCCCGGCCACCCGGCCCATGGCCCCGATCCGCCAGCTGCAGCGCGCTGGTGTCACGGTGGCTGTGGGGGGCGACAACGTTCAGGATCCCTGGTATCCGGGCGGGGATTTCGATCCACTGGAACTGCTGCGCTTCTGCCTGCCGGCGGCCCACCTGGCCCCCTGGCAACGGCAGGGGCTGGCCCCCTTCACCACCGCCGCCTCCCGGCTGATGGGTCTGGAGTGGGATGGGGTGCTGCGCACCGGGGCGCCTGCCGATCTGGTGGTGCTCGCCGCCGGCAGCTGGAGTGAGCTGCTGGCCCGCTCTCCCCAGCGGAGGGTGCTGCGCGCTGGCCAGTGGCTGCCCGCGCCGGCGGGCCCGGAGCTGGCGGCACAGCTGGAGGCGATGGCCGCGGCTATGCCCAGCGGGGCTGAGTAGACCGGAAGGAGGCGCGAGCCTCCGCCTGCCGTTCGCTGCAACCGCTGCTTTGCCCCTCGATCCAGCCACCCGGCCCCCTGCCCTGGCCGTCGCCACCCAGCTGCCGAACTATCTGCCAGCGCCCGCCACGGACGCCCAGCTTGAGGCTCTGGTGGCCGAGCTGAGTTCAGTGGCCGCTGTTAGGACCGCCTCCGCCGCCACGGCTGGTGAAGCCGGCGCAGGGATGGCCCTGATCCGCACCGGACCTGAGCTGGAGCGCCTCTCCAGGGATTTCTTCAGCTACTCCCCGGTGCTGACCCCCCTGCTGCAGGACAGGCTGGCCCAACTGGTGGTCAAGGCCAGCCGCACCGAGCAGGTGCGGCTGGTGGCGGGAGCCTGCGCCCGTCATGGGGTGCCGCTCACGCTGAGGGGAAGCGGCACCGGAAACTATGGCCAGTGTGTCCCTCTGGCGGGGGGGGTGGTACTCGACCTCAGCGGCCTCAACCAGGTGCGGCAGCTGGATCCCCTCACCGGGGTGCTGACCGCCGAGGCGGGCTGCCTGCTGGCCGACCTGGAGCAGCAACTCGCCCCCCATGGGCGGGAGTTGCGCCTCACCCCGAGCACTCGCCGCAGCGCCAGCCTGGGGGGATTCATCGCCGGAGGCTCAGGCGGTATCGGCTCGGTGCGCTGGGGCTTCCTGCGCGACCCCGGCCATCTGCTGGGGCTGGAAGTGGTCACAGTGGAGCCTGAGCCCCGGTTGCTGCAGCTCGATGCCAGCGCCAGCGCCCCCCTCAACCACGCCTACGGCAGCAACGGCATCCTCACCGCCGTGACCATGGCCACGGCCGCAGCGGTGCCCTGGCAGCAGTTGGTGATCGATTTCAGCAGCTGGACTGCAGCGGTCGCGGCGATCCGTACCCTGCCCGCCACCGCCCTGCTGCTCAATGGCCTCTGCCTGCTGGAGGACGCGGTGGCCCGGCGTCTGCCCTGTCCGGGGGGGCACGGCCCGGCCATCTGTCCACCGGCCGATGGGCATCGCCTGCTGCTGCTGGCGGCACCCGACGCCCTGCCGGCCCTGGAGCCGCTGCTGGCGGCCATGGGTGGGCGGCTGGTCTGGCAGGCGCCGGAGCAGGGCAGCCGCGGCGTGCCCCTGCGGGAGCTCTGCTGGAACCACACCACCCTGCACATGCGGGCCCATGACCCCGGTTGGACCTATCTGCAGATGCTCCTGCCTCAACCGGAGACCCCGGCGCTCGAAGCCCTCAAGCAACGCTGGGGGGATGATCTGCTCTGGCACCTTGAGGCCGTGCGCCAGCAGGGCTGCCAGCGGCTGGCGGGCCTGCCCCTGGTGCGCTGGCGCGGCAGGGAGGCTCTGCTGGAGCTGATGGAGCAGGCCCGGCAGCTGGGGGCCTTCCTGTTCAACCCCCACGTGCTCACGGTGGAAGATGGGGGCCTGGGAGTGATCGACGCCGACCAGGTGGCGGCCAAACAGGCCTACGACCCTGCGGGTCTGCTCAACCCCGGCAAGTTGCGGGGCTGGGGTGAACGCTGAATGACCTAAGGGCAGTCGAGGCTGAGGCGGGTGCTCACGCCCGTGGTGGGATTGGTGCCCTGGGCCCGGCGGCAAAGGGCGCGCTGATCGGAGCGATCCAGCAGGGCGTCGCTGAAGTCGGCGTCATCGATCACGGCGCCGCTGAAGCTGCTGCCGGCGGCGATCACACCCCGAAGCAGGGCTCCGCTCAGGTCGGTGCCGCTGAAGTCGGCCCGGTCCATCAGGGCATCGGAGAGGTCGGCTCCGCTGAAATCGGAGCGCAGGAAAGCGGCCTGGGTGAGGATCGATCCGTGCAGATCCGCGCCACTGAAATCGGCATCCCGCGCCATCACCCCGGCGAAGGAGGTGTTGGCCAGCTGCTGACCGCTGAAGTCCTTGCCGTCCTGGTTGGTGAGGGTGTAATCGACCCTGTCCTGAAACAGGGCGCGATCCTGCAAGCCCACCCCTGCACTGGTGTCGAGGGCGAGGGCGGGAGGGCTCCAGGGGGAGCCCAGCAGCGAGGCCGCCAGCAGGGCCAGTAGTGCGAAGGTCAGGGCTCCGGGCCAGCCGCGATGGTGTTGCTGGGGGGCCTGGTCGTGGCCTTCCTGGGGCTGGATCGGGTGCGTGGCAGGGGTCATGGCGCTGCGGCGGGATGCTGCCTCCACTCTCCCCCGGATCACCCCGATTGCTGGAGGGCGCCTGAACCGATCAGGGCACCGATCAGGTAGAGCGATCCCGCCACGACCACCACCCCTCCGTCGGCACTGGCCGTAGCGGCGCTGAGGGCCTCCGCCAGCGAGGGGCTCGCCCAAAGGCGTCCGGCCAGCGCGGGCGCCTCCGCCAGCAGCGCCTCCAGGCTCCAGCAGGGATGCTCAGGCACCGGCACCAGCCAGGCCCGATCGGATGGGGCCAGCAGGGCCCGGACCATGGCTGGCGCGGGCTTGTTGGCCAGCACCCCCAGCACCCAGCAGTGTTCGCGCTCGTTGGCCTCGCCCTGATCAAGTTCCTGGCGCAGGGCTTCGGCTGCAGGCAGGTTGTGGGCCCCAACCAGCAGCAAGGGTTGACCCCACCAGAGTACCGGTTGCAGCCGCGCCGGCCAGCGGGCTGCCTCGAACCCCTCAAGGATGGCCTGATCGGGGATCGTCC
>NZ_JAGQBY010000088.1:0-13712 GCF_024345875.1 Synechococcus sp. EJ6-Ellesmere | reverse complement strand
AGGCCCCCGCTGCGGAAGCTGGGAAGTTCGCCGCGACCGCAGCCTCGCCGGTCGGATGGTCTGCGGCCGCTGCAGCCTGCCCCTGGGTGCAGGCGCCACCCCCAGTGCCGGTGGTTTTCGCCGTCTGGCCCTGCTGGGCGGTGGTCGACGAGATGGCCGCTGGGGGCAACGCCGCAGCTGGCTGCTGCCCGTGGCCTTGCTGCTGGGACTGAGCGCACTGCTGGCCTGGCTGAGCGAGCAGCCTCAGCCCAGCCGTGCTCCCTTCGGCCAGGGGCAGGAGCGGTTGCGCTGATCGCCGGACTGATCTCCGCGCTGACGGCTCAGCCGGGGATGAACGTGCGTAGCCGCCGGGCTTCGATGCCGGCCCGTTGTTGCAGCTCCTCATCGCTCAGCTGGCCCTCCTCCCGCTGCTGGGCGGCAAGCACGTCGCCCTCCTCAACGGGGAAACCCTCCTGGCGGGCCAATTGCAGGAAGGCCTCCAGATCAAGGGGCTGCTGCAGGCGCTGCTGCAGCGACGCCGAGCTGCGGGCATGGAGCAGGAAGGCGTCCAGGTGATGCAGGCCCACGGAAGAGGATTCAACTGACTTCCGTACTAACCCAGGCGGAGACCCGCCGGCGGATTCAGGTGCCAGGGGGGTCGTCGCGGTCGGTTCGGACCGCCTTGCCTGAGGCATAACGCCCGATCAGCAAACCCATCACGATGGCCATGTAGATCGGGCCGATCACGCTGAAGGCCACGGCACTCATCTGAGAGAGGGGCGTCGTAGGCAGCACATCACCGAAACCCACCGTGGTCAGGCAGACGAAAGCGAAGTAGTTGAGCCGGGCAAAATCCACCAGCTGCATCTGGGGACTGGCCTGGCTGATCGGACCCGTGGAGAACAGAGACGCCACAGGGTCGTGCAGGCTCGAGAAGCTCCCGGGCTGGATCGTCTCAAGACCCGTGAACAACAGGCCGGCGGTCAGGCCCAACAGCAGATATCCCGAGACAGCCCCCATCAGCACCCTCCCGTTCACCTTCTGTTCCTCCGCCAGAAATCCCACCAGACGCAGCACGCTCCAGCCCACGAACAACGTAGTGAGCACGAGCAGAGGCCAGCCGCTTTCTCGGTGCGTCAAGGGGGTGAAGTACCAGAACCACTGGGCCAGCAGAGCCGACAGGCCGAGTAGCCGAAAAGGACGATCCAGGGGATTGCCCTTGCCGCCATGGCGGATCGAGCCATCGAGCTCCACCATCAGCAGCAGGGTGGTCAGGCTGTAGCCAATCCCAGCCAGGCTGTTCAGGTTCTTGGGCAGCGCCAGGCAGGCCATCACGACCAGGGTGATCAGCAGCAGGTGGGCATAGAAGCGGTGACGACGCCTCTGACGTACCTCGCTGGTGAGGCTGGCGCGATGGTGGAAGCGCAAGGGGGTCAGGGGAGCTTCGAAAGACGGAGAGGCAGTTGGGGAGCCTGCCCTGCATTGTGACGAAAGCGCGGCGCTGAGCCAGCCGTTCAGGCGAAGAGAGAGAGCTGCTCCCTGGACCGCTGCGGCGGCAGCGCCTCCCAACCGCTGGGATCCCAGCCTGTGAGCAGGGGCTCGAGCGCCCGCAGGCCGGCCCCATCGGCCGGAGCGAGCCAGGCCTGCTCGAGACCATCGGGGAGAAGCACCGGCATGCGCTGGTGGAGGGGTTTTACCAGGGCGTTGGGGCTGGTGGTGAGCACACAGCAGCTCTCCAGTTCGCTGCCGTCGGGACCGATCCAGCGGTCCCAGATCCCCGCCAGCCAGAAGGGTTGCCGGTCGAGCCGGCGGATCAGCCAGCCCTTCTCCAGGAAGCCATCGGCAGGCAGCAGACAGCGGCGGTGGCGCCAGGCACCGCGGAAGGAGGCCTTCTCAGCCACAGTTTCGCTACGGGCATTGAAGGGCCTCGGCGCATTGAGAGGATCCTTGGCCCACTCCGGCAGCAGGCCCCAGAGCATCAGGGCACTGGCGATCAGCCCGTGCTCCTGGCACAGAGCCAGCACTGGCTGGCCGGGCTGGATCAGGGGACGGGGGGCGTAGTGGCGCTCCAGCTCCGCCGGCAGGCGGCCGCCCAGTCTCGGCAGGAGCTGATCCAGGTCGGTGGTGAGGCAGAACCGACCACACATGGCGACCAGGAGTGGGGTGGAGCGCAGGCTAGGGCTGAGGTGACGTTCGGTTCTCACCCCCGCGGCGCGGGTCACCGCCAGATGCGCTCCGCCTAGTTTGGCGTCATTGCCGCGCCCGCCACCATGGCTCTACGCCAGGACGACAACCGCCCGAACAGGCGCTTCGGAATCATCAACCTGGTGCTGATCGGCTTTGGGGTCCTGCTGCTTCTGAGCAACTTCCTTCCGAATACGGGAGCCCAGGTGCCCCGGGTGCCCTATTCCCTGTTCATCGATCAGGTGAACGACGGCCATGTCAAACGGGCCTACATCACCCAGGACCAGATCCGCTACGAGATCACCGACGCTGAGGAGGGTGCCCCCTCGGTGCTCGCCACCACGCCGATCTTCGACATGGAGCTGCCCCAGCGCCTGGAGCAGAAGGGGGTGGAATTCGCCGCCGCACCGCCGAAGCGTCCCAACTTCTTCACCACCTTGCTGAGCTGGGTGGTGCCGCCCCTGATCTTCATCCTGGTGCTGCAGTTCTTCGCCCGCCGTCAGATGGGCGGCGGCGCCCAGGGGGCCCTGAGCTTCACCAAATCCAAGGCCAAGGTCTACGTGCCGGATGAGGAATCTCGCGTCACCTTCGCCGATGTGGCCGGTGTGGATGAGGCGAAAACCGAGCTCAACGAGATCGTTGACTTCCTCAAGAACCCCGAGCGTTACGCCGCTATCGGCGCCCGCATCCCCAAGGGCGTGCTGCTGGTGGGCCCTCCCGGCACCGGCAAGACCCTGCTCTCCAAGGCCGTGGCTGGAGAGGCCGGTGTGCCCTTCTTCATCATTTCCGGCTCCGAGTTCGTGGAGCTGTTCGTGGGCGCTGGCGCAGCCCGGGTTCGCGACCTGTTCGAGGAGGCCAAGAAGAAGGCACCCTGCATCATCTTCATCGACGAACTCGACGCCATCGGCAAGAGCCGTTCCGGGTCGATGGGCGTGGTGGGCGGCAACGATGAACGGGAGCAGACCCTCAACCAGCTGCTCACCGAGATGGATGGCTTCACCGGCCAGGACAAGCCGGTGATCGTGCTGGCGGCCACCAACCAGCCCGAAACCCTCGATGCGGCCCTGCTGCGCCCGGGCCGTTTCGATCGCCAGGTGCTGGTGGATCGTCCCGACCTCTCCGGCCGCAAGAAGATCCTCGACATCTACGCCAACAAAGTGAAGCTGGCCGAGGGCGTCGACCTCGACAAGATCGCCCAGGCCACCAGCGGGTTCGCCGGCGCTGACCTGGCCAACCTGGTCAATGAGGCCGCCCTGCTGGCCGCCCGCGCTTACCGCACCACGGTGGAGCAGAAGGATCTCAACGAAGCGATCGAGCGGGTGGTGGCGGGCCTTGAGAAGAAGAGCCGGGTGCTCCAGCCCGATGAAAAGAAAGTGGTGGCTTACCACGAGGTAGGGCACGCCATCGTGGGGCACCTGATGCCCGGAGGCAGCAAGGTGGCCAAGATCTCGATCGTTCCCCGCGGCATGGCCGCCCTCGGCTACACCCTGCAGCTGCCCACCGAGGAGCGCTTCTTGAATTCCAAGGAAGACCTCGAAGGCCAGATCGCCACTCTGCTGGGGGGCCGCTCCGCCGAGGAGATCGTCTTTGGTGAAGTCACCACCGGTGCCGCCAACGACCTGCAGCGCGCCACCGACATCGCCGAGCAGATGATCGGCACCTACGGCATGAGCGACACGCTCGGCCCCCTGGCCTACGACAAGCAGGGCGGCAGCCGCTTCCTCGGCGCCGGCTCCAACCCCCGCCGCTCGGTCAGCGATGCCACCGCCCAGGCCATCGACAAGGAGGTGCGGGCCCTGGTGGACCGAGCACACGACCGGGCCCTGGCGATCCTGCACGGCAACCGCGGTCTGCTCGAGGACATCGCCGGCAAGATCCTCGACAAGGAGGTGATCGAGGGGGATGAGCTCAAGGATCTGCTGGCCTCCAGCACCCTTCCCAGCGAAGCCGAGCTGGCTCCTGTCTGATCCACCCCTTGACGCGGGGGCACGTTGTCCCCGATAAGGGATCTTTGAAATGGGGTCATGGGACCGCACTTCACTCAGAGCTATCCCGGTCTCGCTGGTCTGCGCGGCCGGGATCTGCTGTCTTCAGCGGATCTGGATGCTGAGCAGACCCTGGCGCTGCTGAAATTGGCGGCAGATTTCAAAAGTGGCTCCCTGCGCCTCGACCTGACCGGCAAGTCCCTCGGCCTGATCTTCACCAAGGCCTCCACCCGTACCCGCGTCAGCTTTTCCGTGGCGATGGGCCGCCTGGGGGGCCAGGTCCTCGACCTCAACCCCTCCGTGACCCAGGTGGGCCGCGGCGAACCGGTGGCCGACACCGCCCGGGTGCTGAGCCGTTACGTGAATGCCCTGGCGATCCGCACCTTCGAGCAGCAGGAGCTGGCCGAGTACGCCCACTGGGCCTCGATTCCGGTGATCAATGCCCTCACCGATCTGGAGCACCCCTGTCAGGCCCTGGCTGATGTGCTCACCATCCGCGAAAGCTTCGGCTCCCTCAAAGGCCTCACCATGGCCTACGTGGGTGATGGCAACAACATGGCCCACTCGCTGATGCTCTGCGGCGCCCTGCTCGGAATCAACGTGCGCGTGGCCTGCCCGGAAGGCTTTGCACCCGATCCCGCCGTGCTGGCCCAGGCCCAGGCACTGGCGGGCCGCGCCGCCACGGTCTCGGTGCTGCATGAGCCAGTGCCGGCGGTGCGGGGAGCCGAAGTGCTCTACACCGATGTGTGGGCCTCAATGGGCCAGGAGCAGGAGCAGCAGCAGCGGCTGCAGGCCTTCGCGGGCTTCTGCGTGGATGAGGCGCTGCTGGCGGAAGCCGACCCCCGCGCCATCGTGCTGCATTGCCTGCCGGCCCACCGCGGCGAGGAGATCAGTGCCGGCGTGATCGAAGGCAGCGCCAGCCGGGTGTTCGATCAGGCGGAGAACCGTCTGCATGTGCAGCAGGCCCTGCTGGCTGCCCTGCTGGCTGATCCGGAAACGCGCTGACTCTGAGGCGACAACCAATGCTCTGGGGGGGTAGACAACCGGCGCCCCCGGGGGAACACTGGGGTCATGGTTCATGCGTACTGCCGGTGATCGTCTCCTCCAGACCAACCGCCCCCAGCGGCCAGGACCTCACCAGTGCCCAGCAACAGCTCTACGACTGGCTGGTGCAGTACATCCAGCAGCATCGCCACAGCCCCTCGATCCGCCAGATGATGGAGGCGATGGGCCTGCGCTCCCCGGCGCCGATCCAGAGCCGGCTGCGGCACCTGCAGCAGAAGGGCTGGATCACCTGGCAGGAAGGCCAGGCCCGCACCCTCCAGCTGCTTGGTCCCTCCGGCACCGGGGGGATTCCCGTGCTGGGCTCGGTGGCCGCCGGCGGCCTGATCGAATCCTTCGACGACGTGCGCGAGCGCCTCGATCTCGCGCCGCTGCTGGACACCCGCGGCCTGTTCGCCCTCACCGTGAACGGCGACAGCATGGTGGACGCCCACATCGACGACGGGGACATCGTGCTGATGGAGCCCGTGAGCGATCCGGCCCGGCTCAGGCCCGGCACGATCGTGGCAGCCCACGTGGCCGGCAGCGGAACCACCTTGAAGCACTTCAGCTGCAAGGGAGGCAAAGTGCGCTTAGAAGCCGCCAACCCCGCCTACGCGCCAATCGAGCTGGAGGCCGAGCAGGTCACCGTCCAGGGCCGCATGGTGGCGGTCTGGCGCCAGGTGTGAGCAGCTGACCGCTGGGTTGTAAGCTCTTCAAGCGCCAAAGCAAGGGCCCAAAGGCCCAGCCGATCGTCCAGCGTTCGGTTCGCCAGGCCAACACATGGGGCCATAGCTCAGCTGGTAGAGCACCTGCATGGCATGCAGGGGGTCAGCGGTTCGAGTCCGCTTGGCTCCATTGATTTCCTCAGTCCTTCCGCCCAAGACCGGCCGTACAACAGACAAACTTTCCCAAATAATTCCTGCCAACTCCACACAGTTTTGTCAGAGGATTTTCCTCTGATTCCTTAGGCTGTGGGGCGTGATTTCCGCAGTCAGAATTGGCCGAGCTCCGAGCTTCAGGACATGTTCCAGTGCACGACGAGATCGGCTGTCATTGCAGGTTGAGGCGCAACCCACGAGGTTCATCGTCACCTCCCACACACCTGATCAGGAATCGGAGTCCTGCATCACCCAACGCCCACTGCGCTGCACGGCATCAGGCTCGCCATCGCCGTCGAAATCGATGACATCGCCCTCGGCAGGACGTGCCCCTTCGATCTACAGCCTGGTGGGCACAGCAGGAGAGGCGATCAGATCGGCGTCGCGTAAAAGGAAGCCGGCCGCACGGGCAACCCTCACGGCAGCCTCCATGACCTGCAGGACGGTTCAGTCCCTCCTGCAGGTCGGCGTCCGCATGGACAGAAGTCAGAAATTTCTGCAGTGATTCGGATGGCGATGTCATCGCTTCTGAACCGTTCACGTTCTCTCATCTTGTCACCAGTGCCAGAACGTGACGCTGCTGTTGGCATGGAGCTGGGTCCATGGCTAGCTTCCGGCTGTCACGGAGTGACCAGATCGATGAGTGACGCGTTTCCCCAAGGCATCACGCCCTACCTGTCCGGGGGGCTGCTGATTGGCCTGGGGCTGATGGTCATGTATCTCACCCTGGGGGTCAAAGCGGGAGCCAGTTCCTTTCTGAGCTCGACCCTCACCTATTTCACGCCGCTCAAAGCAGAGCGAAGCTCCCGGCAGTGGCGGCTGCTGTTCGCGCTGGGCCTGGTGCTTGGAGCCTGGCTGTTCGCTTGGATCAACCAGGCGTTCTTCGTCACATCGGTGAGCTGGTGGCGTCTTGCGCTGGGAGGGTTGTTGGTGGGCTTCGGCACCCGGCTCTCTTCAGGCTGTACCTCCGGACATGGCATCTGCGGGTTGGCCTCGTTCTCCAGGGCCTCGCTGCTGGCGGTCGCCGTGTTCATGGGTGTGGCCATCGTCACGGCCCAGATCGTGCGCCTGCTGGGGGTGACCCCATGAAGCGCCTGATCGCGATCCTGCTTGGTGGAGGCCTGTTCGGCTACGGACTGGCCTTGGGCGGCATGACCCGTCCCGAGGTGGTGCTGAGCTTCCTGCAGCTGCGCGACTTTGGCCTGCTGCTACTGATGGCCTCAGCACTGGCTGTCACCACCATCGGCTACCACCTGGCCCCGAGGCTGCGATCCACAACCCTGCTGGGGTTGCCCTTCTCCCACCAGGTGAAGCGCATGCTGCCCGGCACTGTGCCAGGTGCGGTGATCTTCGGTGTGGGCTGGGGCCTGTCTGGCCTTTGTCCCGGAGCGGCGGTAGCCAGCCTGGGCATCGGCAACGGGCCTGTGTTGATCGGCCTGGCCGGCATGTTTCTGGGAGCTTATCTCCAGGGCCTGCTGTCCGAAAGCCTGGCCAGGCAAGCGGCCAGACCTCAGAACGACATGGTCTAGGCGCTGGACTGGCCTGCTCGGCACTTGATGATTGATTGTGCAGGATTACACCATCTAGAGGCGAGGTCGAAGGGAAGACGCACTTAGAATGCAATACTCAGCACCCGCATACCCATTAATGACGAGCCAGAGATGCTCAGAGATCATTCTCAGCTTAAGCGAGACAACCCCTTCTAGCTACACAGACTTGAAGGTTTTGATTCTTAATTGCACACTGAATCGCACGCCATTACTATCTCATACTGAAGGCGTGATCAGCATCGCCCGTGACGTCTTTGCATCAGTAGGAGCAGCGTGTGAGATCCTCCGGCCTGTGGACTATGACATCGCGGCAGGGCTTGGATTGGACATGAGTCAGACTGCGGAGTGGACAAATGACGACTGGCCAGAGATTCAGGAAAAGATCGATCAATGTGACATTCTCTTGCTTTGCACCTCGGTGTGGCTTGGAGAAAAGAGCTCTGTCTGCAACCGCGTACTGGAGCGAATGTACGGCTACACCCACAAGGTCAACGCCAGAGGCCAATACCACGACTACGGGAAAGTAGGCGCTACCGTGATCAGCGGCAACGAGGATGGAATCAAACACTGCGCCATGAATATTCTTTTTTCTCTTTCACACATTGGCTACACCATCCCGCCCCAAGCCGATGCGGGATGGGTGGGAGAAGCAGGGCCTGGACCGTCCTACCTGGATCCGGGGTCGGGCGGACCGGAGAATGAATTCACGAATCGGAACACCACCTTCCTGGCCTGGAATTGCCTTCACCTGGCACGAATGCTCAAGGACACTGGCGGCTATCCGGCCCATGGGAATGTGCCAAGCCGCTGGGATGCAGGCTGCCATCAGGATCTTCAGAATCCCGAGCACCGAGCGTGAGTCAGACAACGCTGACCGCGTTCGACTCTCCTTGATGGCGAACATTCCAACGGATGGCGGTAGATTGAGAAGCCAAGTTCCATGAGCAGAGGTTGATCCCCATGGAGGGACTCCCAAACGTGCAGAAGATTTCCCTGTTCGGAATTTACCCAAGCACCACAGTGATCTGGTCCTGGCAGTACCGAGGCCTCGATGCGGAGGTGGATCCTGTCACAGCCGGCGGGCTGCTCCTGACAGACCCTGATCGAGGTGGCGATGGATCGTACGGAATTGATGCCATCATCGGTCGCCGCAACGGAGTGCGGATCACGGGACTGTTTCCTGCCGGCGAAGGCATTCCAGGAAATGTGAATCCCGACACCGGTGTCCCCTACACCGGAGACAATCAGGTTCGGCGACAGGGAGTGGCTGACGGCCCGCAGCTCAGCACCAGTGGGCTGCAGTTCGCCTTGGCGGATGGCAGCTATTCGAATGTGTTCCATGCCTCCTTCCTGTCACCGCCCATTGATCTTGATTTCCATTCAGTATCTCCATTTCCGGAAGGACCAATCCCGCCTAACAGCGAGCCCGCGGTGACTTTCGCGGCCCAGATCATCGCGCTAGTGGCGTAGGACTACGCTGGAGCCAAACGCAACCCACATCCTGGCGCTACGGGCCGGGATGTGAAACGTGTACCTGGTTCCCTTGATTTCAGGAAGCACAGCATCCGTGAGCATGTCGCGGTAGGGGTGATTCCACCTGAACTTGAAACGGGTGTCCACTGTGATCGATCGCTGCTGACCACATTTGTTGATGGCCACAATCCCGTCCTCCTGCCGGCGCCAGAGCAGGGTGCAGGCGTCAGCGGCCATCACCTCCATCGACTTGCCCTGCATGAGGTTGTGGAAGGCAATCATGCGCCGCATTCGATCACTGTTCCACACATCGCGCCAGCGGCCGTTGTTGGAGCGGCCATCCGACTGATCGTCAAACACCAGGGGGGTCCCACCATCTCGACCCATGATGTACACATAGGCTAAATGTTCATCAACAGAAGCCTCAGCATTCTGATCAAAGATCAGTGACCTGAATACTTCATTGTAGGGAATGTCGTGGGTGACCACCACGGTGACGGCACGGTTGCTGGCCAGGGCATCGCCACTAGGAAAGGGAAAAGCGACATCCGAGAGAGGGCGTCCAAACGAGAAGGCCTGCTTGAGCGCATTGAACAGAGGGAAATCATAGGCACCAAACTCCGCTGGAAGTTCCCGGAGGTAGGGTTCCAGATACTGCTGATAATCACTCGAGGTGGCTCCACCAGATGTGATGATCTCCGCGAAAACATGGGAATTTCTGGCAACCTCCTCTGGCACAAAGGACTTGATGGCGCCATTCGGCATGTGCTTGGCGGCATCGATGCGGAAACCGCGGATGCCAAGGTCGTAGAGAGCCAAAACATATTGCTTGCGTTGGTCCTTCACCCAGGTCCTGGTGGGATCGGTGTCCATCAGATCGGGCAGACCTGGATCAGGATCAGGACCGCAGATACGGTCGCGAATCACCGATGAACGGTTGTTGTAATCGCGAATACAGGCTCCAGAGTGAAAGTCCTGTGGCCCGAATAGCCCATCAGGAGTGCCGTCATCTGGGATCACTCCGTTATCGAGAATTCCATCATGGTTACTGTCACCATAAAGAATCTGCCGGCTCCAGTACTGCTGCTGATCCTGATACTCCCGCAGAGTGACATCACCTGGAAACACAGTTGCGGCATTTCTCTCATTCGCCATGTGATTGACCACCACATCGGCGTAGGTCTTCACACCCCTGGCCTTGAGAGACTGAATCGCCAGAACAAGGGACTCCTTGTTGCCATCACAATGGTCGATCACCCGAAAATCCTGAGGCTGATACCGCAGCCACCACTCGCAACGTTCTGATTTCGGGGATTTCAACGGAGGTGTCACCAGCACCGCCTTGTACCCGAGTGCCGCGATCGCCTCGGCCTGCTCGGCTATGTCTGCATACGACCAATCGAAGGCATGCAGGATCACATCCGCCCTGACTTCAGCACTGAAGCCGAGGAGCCATCCCCCGAATCCGCCGATCGAGAGGATAAGGCCAGTGATTGAACCAGCCAGCGAGCGGAGCTTCATCGGATCACCAGGGCAACACCTCACCGTTGGCATGCCAGAAGGTGCCGGAAGTCTCCAGGCTGAGGGCGTCGATGCGCTCCAGCAGGCCCCGCACCGACTGCTCTGGTGTGATGCCGTTGGCCGTGAAGCCCGTCATGCGGGTGCTCACCAGGCCGGGGTGAAGGATAGCCACGGCGATGCCCCGCTGTTTGAGATCGACTGCCAACGATTTGCCGGCCATGCAGAGCGCCACCTTCGACATCCGGTAGCCGTAGGAGCCGCCGGAGCTGTTATCCGCGATCGAGCCCATCCGGCTGGTCATCAGGCTCACCTTGGAGCCGGGACGCAGATGATTCAGCAGGGCTCGGGTGAGCTGCAGGGGGGCGATGGCATTCACCTCGAACTGGCGGCGCAGGCTCTGGGGATCCAGCGTCTCCAGGCTCGTGGATTCATACACACCGGCGTTGTGAATCAACCCGTCGATCGCCAGATCTCCCAGCCGCTCCACCAGGGAAACGATCGCGGCCTCGGAGGTGATGTCCACACCGGCTTCGATGCGCACCCCCAGCGCCTCCAGCTCCGGTGAAGCGGTCCGGCAGACCGCCACCACCTCCTCCCCGCGGGCCCGCAGCTGTCGGCAATACTCAGCGCCGATGCCACGGTTGGCGCCGGTGATCAGGTGGGTGGCCATGGTGCAACGGGACAGGGATCGGCTGATGGAGGGATCGTATGGGGGATCGGAGCTGGTCTCAGGCCATCAGCAGCTGGTAGGCCGCATGGATGCGGCGAAAGTCGTCAACGGATCCACCCTGGTCGGGATGGTGGGTCTTCACCAGGCGGCGGTGCGCCCGCTTGATGGCCTCGCGCGAAGCACCCCTGCGCAGACCGAGCAGCGCGAAGGCGGCGGCCCGCTCGTGATCTCTGCTGTCCTCGGCCGGGGCCGGGCGGGCGGCCTCCTGTTCAAGGGCGGCGATCCGCTCCAGCAGGTCGTCGACCACACGCAAGGGCGATTCCGAGAGCCATTCAGGCGCCCGCACGCCATAGATGGCGAAGGCGAGCCTTACCGCCAGGCGAGACTTGGTCTGCGGGCCGCGCAGGGCCTGCCGCAGGGAGCTGCCGAGACCTGGCAGGCGGCGATCCAGCTCCTCCTCCAGCTGGGCACGCGGATCACTCCACTGGCCGCGCAAGTGCTCGAGCAGGCCACGCAGGCCGCTGAAGACCAGCCTCTCCCCCACCCGCGCCGAGGCCCCCACCCGCAGCTCACGCCAGCGGGGATGACTGGCGAGCGCCTCACCCCAGACCTGCACCCACTCGGCACTGACATCCCCCCTGCAAGCAGGTCCAGGGGACTGCCGGCGGAACAGCTGCCCGCGGAGATGAGCCACTTCCCGTCTCAGCGCTTCGTTCTCGGCGAGCAGCGCGTCGATGTTGGCGGTGACCTGGGCTCCCCGAGCCGGCACTCGAGCCCAGCTGCGCGGATCAAACCCCATGCTCAATCGGCCTGAGGCGCATCGGCGGCCAGCTGCAGCAGCGCCACACAGGACCATGCTGTCCCAGATCTAAAAAAACTGATGCCGACGCACCTGGATACGCTGCTCAATCTTGAAGTCCTTGTTATGCAGATCCATACCTCGCACAGCTGCCACCTCGCCTTGAATGCCCTGGGCCGCAAGCTGTTCCACCAACTGTTTCATTAATTCATCTTCCACTTTGTTCTGATCGAAGCCACTGGGAGTGAGATCAGCAAGAAAGCGACCGATACGCGAGGCCACCACCGAAGAAGAGTTTGCGACCTTGATCACAATCATTACCGAACAAGCAACAGTCGCCGAAATCGTATCGCAAGTCAGTGGTTCGACGTGATCGCACACCAACGGCCTGACTCGCCACGATCGTGGATCTTCCTGCGGGCTTTCGATCAGCCCGATTTTCGAGTGGCTGAGTCTTTCGCTGACCTCAGCACAGGAGCCGATCCAACCCTGCGCAGCGTGGAGTTCACGGGTGTGATGTTGCTTCAGCCAGGGGTGAGGGAGCCGTCAGCTGTAGGTTGAAATCGTCGAGAGGCGCTGGAAGGATGGATCGGCGATGCCATCCACCCGGAAGGACGACCAGGTGGCACTGGCGGCTGGAATCTCTGCCTGTCGAGGAAATTCGATGCGACGGCGCTGGTAGGTCAGCCCCACGCAACTGAGATCCTCGTCATCGGCCATCAACGACCAGAGCAGACGCAGATCACCCCGGTCGTAGGACCAAGTCTGGGAGATCGGCAAGCCCTCCGCCAGCACGCCTACACCGAGACGTACCGAGCAGGATCGTTCTGACGCAAGGTAATGGCCATCCTCAGTTGGATAGAACCAACAGGTTTCATTGCTCAGCTGCTGCAGCGGGACTGCATCGAGCCATTGGCAGCGAAGTGGGTGGTCGGTGGCCGGATCACCGTCGCCACAGTCGAGCAGATGCACTTGCAACCAGAGGTGAGCGGCATCAAAACGGGGAATGACGGCATCGCAGATCAAGCGCTCCCGCGTCGAGCCGACCGTGGAAGAATCGGCGAAGGGGTCTTCGCATGAAGCTCTGGCCCGACCATCTTGAACAAGGTCATCCAGGCTGCCGGTCCATCCTTGGGGGCAGCGGAGGATACGCAGAGCACGGGCTTCATTCAGGGACGCCTGATGATCAGCAATCACCTGCTGCCAGCAGTCTTGCTCCTCCCCCGGCTGGGGAGGAGCAAGACTGAAGGTGAACGCCAGAGTTCTGGTCATGGCCGGAGATGAACCCGTCATGACGGGGAAGATGTCGCTCGTGGAGACCGCGATCAGCCCAGACCGATCTGGCTGAGGATGCCCTGACCGGTGAGGAGCTCGGTGGCCAGGCCGATCACGAAGCCGAGCATGGCCAGGCGGCCATTCCAGGTTTCAGCGAAAGCGACGAAACCGAAGCGGGTGGTGGAGTCAGTCATGGATGGAGTACGATGACCTTTGCGAAGCGTAACACAAATCTTTGAGCATTGTTAAGAGGCGGCCAAGGGCTGATGCGGCCGCGCTGCGGATCCTCAGCGGTTGAGGCCTCCAGCTCGCGGCTCGGCGCTGCTGCAGGGGTCCCGGCTCACGTCCACACCG
>NZ_JAGQBY010000087.1:0-13874 GCF_024345875.1 Synechococcus sp. EJ6-Ellesmere | reverse complement strand
GGGGTGTGGCGGTGAGTCCGCCGATGTCGCTGCTGTTCGACACCGGAGCGGGACAGGGCATGAACGCCCGCGTCTTGCTGGTGAGCGGCACCCGCGACTGGGTAGTGCCACCGGATCCGGAAGCGATCCGGCCCATGCGCCGGGAGGCCAGCCGTGGCGGGGGTGGCCATCGCCTCGTGCTGGTCCGTGGTGGCGATCACTTCAACCTGGGCTCCACCCTGGCGGAGGGCGGGGGTGCTCTTCGAGGGTTGCTTCTGGCCTGGACCAACGGCGGCTTCGCCGCCGGTGCCGCTGCTCAACCCGGCCCGGGGGCTCCCGACCTGCTGCCCGCCAATGGCTGGGGTGACGCCGGTATGGCCTTGGTGGAGATCACCCCGGCTCAGCTGGGGTCTCCCTGACCCGGACACTGAAGATTCAGGGGCTGGATTCCGCTTCGCCGGTTTCCGGCTCCAGGGACGCGGCGTGCTCGGCGTTCAGATCCGGCATCCAGTAGCTCAGATCGTCGTGCCAGTACAGACGGCCCGCCAGCCGATCGGTGCTGAGCCTGGTGTTGCCCAGCTTGCTGATCAGGTTCCCCAGCTCCAGGGGAGAGAGATCGGTGCTGATGTCGTTGCCGGCGATCCGAAGCAGCTCCGGCAGGCGTGTCACGACGCTGGGCTGGGCCAGTTTGCGGAACACCTCCCGGATCACCAGTTGCTGGCGTTCCCTCCGGCCAATGTCGCCCAGCTCGTCGTGGCGGAAGCGCAGAGACCCCTCGAGGTCCTTGCCCTTGAGTAACTGCAGGCCTGGGTAGAGATCGATGTAGAGACCCTGGCGGCTGTCGGTGTAGTACATCCGCTTGGGCACATCCACCTCGACACCCCCCAGGGCTTCGGCAAGGTTCTGCACCGCATCCAGATTCACTAGCAGATAACGGTCGACCGGGGTGGAGAGCAAGGTGGTGAGCTCCTCCTTGACTGCCTCCACCCCACCGGAGGCGTAAAGGGCGTTGGCCTTGAGCACACCGAAGCGACTCGATTCGATGAACGTGTCCCGAGGCACCTGGGTGAGCTTGGTGGTGCCGTCGTGGATGTCGACGACCACCATCACGTCGGTGCTGCCGCTGATCTGGTCGGAGCCCAGGATCAAGATGCGGTGCTGGTCGACGGGGAGCGCCGGCACCAGCTTGCCGAGAGTTGGTGCCGTGTGGTTCAGTGCCGCCAGGACGGGACCGATCAGCCGTGGCAATGGCCCCGCCAGGCCATAGCCCAGGCCGATGCCGCTGGCGAAGGCCAACAGGATGGCCGGGCGCAGGGCACGCCTGAGCGAACCCATGGGCTTGGGTTTGGTCTCGCCGCGCCCCTGGCGACGGCTGAGGGCAATCACCGTGGCGGCGGCTCGCTCAGCCTGATTGGCAGCGTCGACCTTGCCGGCGGCTGGACGGTTGGGGCGACGCTGGGCCTGGGCCATGGGGAATCCTGACCGGCGCACCATAAAACCGAAAACGGCTGAAGGCCAGGGGGCAGCGCTGCTCAGCTTGCCGCGACCACTGTGATCTTTCCGGCGGCACGATCAGCCCGTGTCCTTGCTTCGGCCACGTCCGCCCCGGCGGCCAGGGCCACCCCCATGCGGCGATTGGGGCGGGCGTTGGGTTTGCCGAAGAGCAGCACCTGAGTGTCTGGCTCTGCCAGGGCTTCGGCCACGCCGGTGTAAGCCACGGCGTCGAGGGTCTGATCCGCCAGGATCACCCGGCTGGCGGCGGCTGAGCTGGAGCGGATCGCGGGGATCGGCAGGCCCAGCACCGCCCGCAGGTGCAGCTCGAATTCGCTCAGGTTCTGCCCCATCAGGGTGACGAGGCCAGTGTCGTGGGGGCGGGGGGAGAGCTCGGAGAAGACCACCTCCTCCCGGCCTGGTTCGCCGCAGAGGAAGAACTCCACCCCGAACAGCCCGGCGCCCCCCAGTTCGTCGGTGACGGCCAGGGCCATGGCCTGGGCGGCCGCCAGCTGCGCTTCGCCGAGGCCTGCCGGCTGCCAGCTGCATTGGTAGTCGCCGCGTTCCTGCACATGGCCGATCGGCGGGCAGAAGAGGGTGGGGCCCGACCAGGGCCTGACCGTGAGCAGGGTGATCTCCAGCTCGAAGGACAGGAACTCCTCCACGATCACTCGGGCGCCGGCACCCCGGGCCCCATCCAGGGCCGCCTGCCAGGCGGCGGCCAGGCCGTCCTCTGATCGCACCACGCTCTGGCCCTTGCCGGAGGAGCTCATCACCGGCTTCACCACCACGGGCCAGCCCAGGGGAGCCGCGGCCGTCGCCAGCTCCTCGGCACTCTCGGCGTAGGCGAAGCGGGCCGTACGCAGGCCGAGCGTGCCGGCAGCCAGATCCCGGATCCGGTCGCGGTTCATGGTCACGGCCGTGGCACGGGCGGTGGGAATCACCGTGATCCCCTCCGCTTCGATTGCGGCCAGGGCATCCACGGCCAGGGCCTCGATTTCCGGGATGACCAGATCGGGGCGGTGGCGCCTCACGACTGCCTTGAGGGCCTCCGGGTCGGTCATGGCGATCACCTCCGCCTGATCGGCCACCTGCATCGCCGGCGCACCGGGATAACGGTCGACGGCGATGACCCGGCAGCCCAGCCGCTGGGCGGCGATGGCCACCTCCTTGCCCAGTTCACCGCTGCCCAGCAGCATCAGGGTTCGCGGGAAGGGGGCTGCGGCCATGGGCTTGTGGAGATCTTTCCCGATCTTCGCCCCCGGCAAAGCCTGCTAGAGAAGGCATCCGCGCCCGACCACCTTGCTGAGCCTGCTGTTCGCCTTCTCCACCGCCGGTGATGCCGATGCCGGCCTGGTGTTCGGCCAGGACATCGCCACGTTCCAGAAGTGGGCCCTGATCTATCTGGTGCTCTCTTCGCTGGGGTTCGTGGCCGTATGGGTGGTGGGTTACCTGCGCCGCTGAGGCCCCGCCGGGAACCGCTCAGGTCCCCGGGATCAGATCCAGCTGGCGCACCGGCGGCTCCTCGCTGATGAACCCGTAGGCCTCGAACACACCCGCATCGGGATGGGTGATGTGCTGCCCGTCGCTGTGCCGCTCCAGGCTGAACCCCTCAGCGGCCATGCGCCGCATCAGGGCCGCCGCCTCCTCGAAGCGGGCCGCCATGGCCTCGAGGCTGGCGCAGTCGGCGGTCAGACCCTGTTCCTTCCAGGTGAAGTAGGCCACTTCAGACTCCCGTTTCTTCATTCACCTCTCAAGTCTGCTGCTGCCGATCCGCTCAGGGCAACAGCAGCAATCCCAGCAGCACCAGCAGCGCGCTCGCCCCCCAGAAGCGCACCACCACCGTCAGCTCGGGCAGGCCCCCCAGTTCGAAATGGTGATGCAGCGGTGCCATGCGGAACAGGCGGCGGCCCTGGCCATCGGGCCCCTTGGTGGCCTTGAACACCCACACCTGCAGGATCACCGAGAGCGATTCCGCCAGGAACACGCCTCCCATCAGCAGCAGCGGCCAGAGGCTGTCGCTGAGCAGGGCCACCGCGCTCAGGGCCGCACCCATGGCCAGCGAGCCGGTGTCGCCCATGAACACCCGGGCCGGGTGGCGGTTGTGGGCCAGGAACCCCAGCCAGGCCCCGGCCATGGCGGCGCAGAAGCCGGCCATGGCCGGATCCCCCAGGGACCCCCGCAACATCAGCTGGGCGCCGAAGCCGGTGAAGACGATGGCGCCGCAGCCGGCCGCCAGGCCATCGAGGCCGTCGGTGAGGTTGGTGGCGTTGCTCTCCGCCAGGAACACGAACAACCCCAGGGGCAGGATCAGCAGACCGAGGGGCAGCACCCAGCCCAGGGCCAGGGAGACATCGGGGTGGATCCAGAGGTTCCGCTGGGCCCAGGCCAGGAACAGGGCCGCCGCCAGGGCCTGAAGCAGCAGTTTGCCCCGGGGGGTCAGGCCGGTGTTGGTCTGGCGGGTGAGGCTGCGCCAGTCGTCGATGCCGCCGATGGCCAGGTAGGCCAGGGTGATTGCCGCCACCGCCAGCAGCCGGTCATCGCCGGGGGAGACCAGTCCCCCCACGATCACCCCTGCCGGCACCGCCAGCAGGCCGCCCATGGTGGGCGTTCCGGCCTTGCCGTGGTGGGCTTGGGGGCCTTCCTCCCGGATCACCTGGCCGAGTTTCAGGGCCCGCAGTCGGGGCACCCCCCAGTGGCAGAGCGCCCAGCTCACCAGGGCGGCCACCAGCAGGGGCGGTGTGAGCTGGGGAGCGCCGCTGAGGCCGTCGCAGAGCACGCAGACAATCAGCAGGCCCAGGGTCAGTCCCAGGGCACTGAGCCGACCATCGACTGGGGCTGCGGTGGCCCCTGGGGCCGGCACTGGGTTTGTTCGGGCCAAGACTCCGGGCGCCGCCGTGGCGCTGTGGCGATGCGGCCGGACCTTAGGTCAGGATCTCAATCTTCCCAGTTCTCATCCGACTGCTCATCGGCCTGGTTGTACTCCTCCTTCTCGCCCATCAGAGCCGAGAGCTCCTCTTCTTCCACCGTGCTCACATCCGGAGCGGCGGTTTCCTCATCGGCCACCAGGCGGCCACTGCTCTCCAGCCAGCTGAGCAGATCGGGCTCATCCCGCAAGGGCAGCACCGGCGCCGGCTCATCCCGCCGGTAGCGGGTGAGGGAGGGGTTGATGCTGTCGAGGGTGCTCATGGAAAGCCTGTGAAGCGTGCAACCGTTGGACGCCGATCGACCACCATAAGCCAGCACCCCGAACCATCCCCGTGGCCGACAGCAAACTCCTTTCGCTGTTCCTGGGCTGGAGCCTGGCTCTGTTGATCAGTGCCCTGCTGGTGTCGGCCGGCCAGCGCTGGCCCGAACCCCTGGCCGTGGTGCCCTGGAAGGTGTGGGCTCTGGTGCTGATCCCACCGCTGCTGATGGGGGCATGGATCGCCAGCCGCTGGGACCGGGTGCCGGCCGCAGCCGCGGGCCGCTCCGGTGACGGTGACGAGGGACAATCCTGCAACAGCTCGCACGTACAGGACTGAGGGGATGGCAAAGGAGCAGGGCGCCAGGGCAAAGCGGGTGGTGCTCGCCTACTCCGGCGGGGTGGATACCAGTGTCTGCATTCCCTACCTCAAGCAGGAATGGGGCGTGGAGGAGGTGATCACCTTCGCCGCCGATCTCGGACAGGGCGACGAGTTGGAGCCGATCCGCCAGAAGGCGCTCGACTCCGGCGCCAGCCAGTCGATCGTGGGGGATCTGATCGATCCCTTCATCCGCGAGTTCGCGTTCCCCGCCATCCGCGCCAATGCTCTCTACGAGGGGCGCTATCCCCTCTCCACAGCCCTGGCCCGTCCCCTGATCGCCCGCCGGCTGGTGGAGGTGGCGCGGGAGCAGGGCGCCGATGCCGTTGCCCATGGCTGCACGGGCAAAGGCAATGATCAGGTGCGTTTCGATGTGGCGATCGGTGCCCTGGCTCCCGATCTGAAGGTGCTCACCCCGGCGAGGGAATGGGCCATGAGCCGTGAGGAAACGATTGCCTACGGCGAGCGCTGCGGCATCCCGGCGCCGGTGAGCAAGAAGAATCCCTATTCGATCGATCTGAACCTGCTGGGCCGCAGCATCGAGGCGGGTCCGCTGGAGGATCCGATGGTGGAGCCCCCCGAAGAGGTGTTTGCCATGACCCGCTCGATCCGCGACACCCCGGATGAGCCCCAGGTGGTGGAGATCAGCTTCGAGCAGGGCAATCCGGTGGCGATTGATGGCGTCAGCCTCGATCCGGTCGGTGTGATCCGCCGCGCCAATGAGGTTGCTGGCCTCCATGGCTTCGGCCGCCTCGACATCATCGAGAACAGGGTGGTGGGGATCAAGTCAAGAGAGATCTATGAAACGCCAGGCCTGCTGCTGCTGATCCGTGCCCACCAGGAGCTGGAGAGCCTCACCCTGGCTGCTGACGTGGTGCGTTACAAGCGCCAGATCGAATCCAGCTGGGCTGATCTCGTCTATCAGGGTCTCTGGTTCGGTCCACTCAAGCAGGCCCTTGATGGTTTCCTGGATTGCACCCAGGCCACGGTCAACGGCGTGGTGCGTCTGCGCCTGCACAAGGGCAATGCGGTGGTGATCGGTCGTGCCAGCAGCAGCGACAGCCTGTATGTGCCCGCCATGGCCACCTATGGCAGTGACGATCGCTTCGATCACCGGGCCGCCGAGGGATTCATCTATGTGTGGGGGATGCCCACGCGCCTCTGGGCGGCCAGTCGGCGTCAGGCTTGAGGCAGCACCGCCAGGCGAGGAGACTTAACGCCTAAGCCAACGCTGTCGCAGGGCCCGTAATGGCGCCAGTGCTTCCTGCTGGCTTGACTCTGAGGCTGGCCTGCGCTCGCTCTCGGGGTCGGGCGGGGGAGGTGGTGGTGCCGGAGGGAGCAGGCGCCTGGCCTGCTCCCTGAGGGCCTGATTGTCCTGGGCCAGCAGCAGCTGCTGATCGAGCAGGGGCTGCAGGCGCTGATGAAATTTTCGCTCGAAGATCTGGGGCAGATCCCTGATCAGCTCCTCGAGATCGGCCAGTTGGCGTCGCGCCCGGTCAAGGTCCTGCTGGCAGGTCAACAGCTGGGCCTTGGTGGCCTCCAACTCCAGAGTTGCCTCTCTCAGGGCGTTTCTCAGCCGGTCTTCCGGTTTCTGCGACTCCGGCTCTGGGCTGCGCAGTTCGGCCGGAATCGGCACCGGCGTGTTTCCTGGCCTGTGGAGGTCTGTAGCCATGAGCTCGCCAGGGATGAGGGCTGACCCATCATCCCCAGATTGGGCGGGATCCGTCGATCCGTGCTGGCTCAGCTCTCGGCTGCCACAGGCTCGGCTGCCGCAGGAGCACTGCGGGGGGTGGGCAGCGGACCGTCCTGCTTGACGGTGAGGTAGCGGATCACGTCCTCGCTGAGGCGCATGGCGCGCTCAAGCAGGGCCACCTGCTGGCCGTCACCGTCGTGGTTGAGCTGAACGTAAATGCCTTCGCGGTGCTTGGCGATCGTGTAGGCCAGGCGGCGCTTGCCGCGCATCTGGCAATCGAGCACTTCAGCGCCTGCTTCGCTGAGCAGATCGCGGTACTTGGCCACATGGGTTTCCACCTCTTCCTCCGGGATGTCCGGACGAAGGATGTACATGGTTTCGTAGTAAGGCTTCTGCGACATGGGGGGCTGAGGCTCCGTGATGGGCTCGTGGGAGGCCGGCGGCAGAGCGCTGCCAGCAACGGATCAATCACCCTACCTGCCGGTCTTCTCCCTCTCCCCACGCTCCCGCCAGTGACGTCAATAGAGCTGCATCCGCACCGCTTCCGAGACGGTGGGGATGTCGGGTTCACGGCCACGGATGCTCTGCACCACCGAGAACACCACCAGCAGCAGGGTGCCCAGAAACACGGTGTTGCTGAGGGTGCGCAAAGCAAAGCCTCCCCCCAGCGGGCGCAGCAGAACGCTGAAGGCCAGCGACAGCAGGATCAGCACGATGTCGATCAGGATCGCCTGCAGCACGTTGAAGCGAATGAAGTAGGGCACCCGGGCATTGCGCACCACCGCCAGGAACAGCACCAGGAAGAGCAGAAAGCCCCCGAAGGGAATCTGCTGCTGCAGGGCCATCAGCGGCAGGGCCGGCAGCACCAGCCACTGCAGGGCCGGCACCAGGCTGAACAGGGCCTCACCGAAAGGCACCCCATCACTCCAGGGCAGCAGATAGGCCAGTACGGCCAGGAGCCGTTGCCAGAGCGGGGGGCCTTCCATGGATGCGGGACTGGGTGGCTGCACTCCGCCCAGGCTAGGGGGAGAGCTCACGTGGGCCGGTGTCAGGCGTTGCCCAGCTGATCGAGGGCGGCCTGGCGCATCGCCGCCAGCGGCAGCGGCATGGGCTCGGAGTGGCCTCGCTCTGGCTCACCGAGCCAGAGCCGCAGGGCGGCGGCCCCTTGCTGCACCAGCATCTCCAGGCCATCGAGCACACCGCAGCCCCGCTGACGGCCCTCCTGCAGCAGGCGGCTTGGCCGGGGGGTGTAGATCAGGTCGTAGATCAGGCTGCCCGCACGCAGAGCGTCGAGCTCAGCCGCATCCAGAGGGCAGGCGCTGGAGCTGGCTCCCATGCCCACCGGGGTGGTATTGACCACCAGATCGGCCTCAGCCAGTGCCTTGATCAGATCGCCGCGCTCACCGGCCGCTGCCGGCCAGGCCACCCCACTCAGCTGCGCTGCCCAGGACCCGCACTCCGCCTGAAACGCCGCCAGGGCATCGGGCCGCCGCCCGGCCAGCTGAATGCGCTCCAGTCCCAGCTCCACCAGTGCCGCCACCACAGCCCGGGCACTGCCGCCGCAGCCCAGCACCAGGGCCCGCCCCCCCGCCAGGTCCGGCACCGAAACCCCTTCCGCGTTGGCGATGCCACGCAGCGGCGCCAGGAAGCCCTCCACGTCGGTGTTGGTGCCCAGCCAGCCGCCGCCCTCGCGCCGCACCAGGGTGTTCACGGCCCCGACCCGCCGGGCCAGGGGGGTGAGCTCCGCCGCCAGCTCCGCCACCGCCCGCTTGTGGTGCAGCGTCACGTTCAGCCCGTGGCAGTCGATGGCCTCCAGCGCCCTCACCACCGCCGCCAGATCATTGGCCTCCACCAGCAGGGCCAGATAGACCCAGTCGAGGCCCAACTGCCGGAGGGCGGCGTTGTGCATGGCCGGCGAAAGAGAATGGCGAATCGGATCGCCGAGAACGGCCACGAGCGAGGTGTGGGCGGAGATCTCAGGGGGCATGGCGGCTGGGGTCTGGGGCGATGCCGGCAGCGAAATGTACGGGTCTGGCCGCCGCCCGCCCGCCCACTGTTCGGAAACCACACCTCGCCTGCGGTGGCCCCCACTGCTGAAGATGCATGGGACAGAACATTCAATTCAGAGGAGGTGAGAACCCATGGGCAAGGTTGTCGGCATTGACCTGGGCACGACGAACAGCTGCGTGGCGGTGATGGAGGGCGGCAAGCCCACTGTTATCGCCAACGCAGAAGGGTTCCGGACCACACCATCAGTGGTGGCCTACACCAAAAACCAGGATCAGCTGGTGGGCCAGATCGCCAAGCGCCAGGCGGTGATGAACCCTGAGAACACCTTCTACTCGGTGAAGCGGTTCATCGGCCGCCGGGTCGATGAGGTGAACGAAGAATCGAAGGAAGTGAGCTATGGCGTCGAGAAGGCGGGCGCCAATGTGAAGGTGAAGTGCCCGGTGCTGAACAAGCAGTTCGCCCCTGAAGAGGTGAGCGCCCAGGTGCTGCGCAAGCTGGCCGACGACGCCGGCAAGTACCTCGGTGAAACCGTCACCCAGGCGGTGATCACGGTGCCGGCCTACTTCAACGACTCCCAGCGTCAGGCCACCAAGGATGCCGGCAAGATCGCCGGCCTCGAGGTGCTGCGCATCATCAACGAGCCCACGGCGGCGGCCCTGGCCTACGGCCTGGATCGCAAGAGCAACGAGCGCATCCTGGTCTTCGACCTGGGCGGCGGCACGTTCGACGTCTCGGTGCTCGAGGTGGGCGATGGCGTCTTCGAGGTGCTCTCCACCAGTGGCGACACCCACCTGGGCGGCGACGACTTCGACAAGGTGATCGTCGATCATCTGGCCGCCAGCTTCAAGGCCAATGAGGGCATCGATCTGCGCCAGGACAAGCAGGCCCTGCAACGCCTGACCGAGGCGGCCGAGAAGGCCAAGATCGAGCTCTCCAGTGCCACCCAGAGCGAGATCAACCTGCCGTTCATCACGGCCACTCCCGAGGGTCCCAAGCACCTCGATCTCACCCTCACCCGGGCGAAATTCGAGGAGCTGGCCTCCAAGCTGATCGACCGCTGCCGAGTGCCGGTGGAGCAGGCGCTCAAGGACGCCAAGCTCTCCTCGTCAGAGCTCGATGAAGTGGTGATGGTGGGTGGTTCCCCCCGCATCCCCGCCGTGCTTGAGCTGGTCAAGCGGGTCACCGGCAAGGAGCCCAACCAGACGGTGAACCCCGATGAGGTGGTGGCCGTGGGTGCCGCGATCCAGGGCGGCGTGCTGGCCGGTGAGGTGAAGGACATCCTTCTCCTCGATGTCACCCCGCTGTCGCTGGGCGTCGAAACCCTGGGTGGCGTGATGACCAAGATGATCACCCGCAACACCACCATCCCCACCAAGAAAGCCGAGGTGTACTCCACCGCGGTGGATGGACAGACCAACGTCGAGATCCACGTGCTTCAGGGTGAGCGCGAACTTGCCTCCGACAACAAGAGTCTCGGCACCTTCCGCCTCGACGGCATCCCGCCGTCGCCCCGCGGCGTCCCCCAGATCGAGGTCACCTTCGACATCGACGCCAACGGCATCCTCAGCGTCACCGCCAAGGACAAGGGCAGCGGCAAGGAGCAGAGCATCTCGATCACCGGGGCTTCCACCCTCAGTGAGACCGAGGTGGAGAAGATGGTGAAGGATGCCGAGACCAACTCGGCGGCCGACAAGGAGAAGCGCGAGCGCATCGACCTGAAGAACCAGGCCGAAACTCTCCTCTACCAGTCGGAGAAGCAGGTCACCGACCTGGGCGACAAGGTGAGCGCTGAGGTGAAAACCAAGATGGAGGAGAAGCGCCAGCAGCTCCAGGAGGCTCTCGACAAGGAGGACTACGAGGCCATGAAGACCCGACTCGAGGAGCTCCAGAAAGAGCTCTATGAAGTGGGCGCCTCCGTCTACCAGCAGGCCGGCGCTGAAGCTGGTGCCAGCGCTGGAGAACCCGGCGGCAATGGTGCTGCCGGCGCCACGTCGTCCTCAGGCCCCAGTGCCGATGATGTGATCGACGCCGAGTTCACCGAGAGCAAGTGATCGACCCGTGATCGTGGCCGGGTGGCCGCTGACGCTGCCCGGCTCGATCGTTGATCTTGGCCTCAACCAGGAAAGCCCTCTTTGCACTGCAAAGAGGGCTTTTTGCTGCTCCGGGATCGGTTTCAGGTCCCGGAACGTTCAACTGGCGCGAATGCGTTGCCGATGCTGGCCACTGCTTCCTTGGCGCGGGTCACCACTTCGGGCGGCAGGCTCACGTAGCCCAGTTCGGGGGCCAGCGACTGGGCCTTGGCCGAGAGGGTGTGCTCGAACACCTTCTGAAGCAGCGCGGTCTTGTCACCGTTGCCGCTCTTGTAGAGCAGGATCCAGGTGAAGGTCACGATCGGGTAGCCGGCGGCTGGATTGGGATCGCTGCCCACCAGATCCGGACCGATGTCGATCGAGCCCAGGGCGGCACTGGCGGTTTCGTTCGTCGGTTTGAGCATCTCACCGGTCTTGTTCTGCACGGCCGCCGCCTGCAGTTCCCCTTGCACGTAGGCGGTTTCCACGTAGCCGATGCCGCCGGGTGTCTGCTTCAAGGTGGCGGCAATGCCTTCATTTCCTTTGGCACCCACACCGGTGGGCCAGGCCACCGACTTGGCCGCCCCAGGTCCGTTTTTCCACTCGTCGCTGAAGGCCGCCAGGCTGTTGGTGAAGTTGTAGGTGGTGCCGGATCCATCGGAGCGGTGCACGATGGTGATCGGCTTGTCGGCGCAGCCCAGATCCTTGTAGTTCTTGATCTTGCCGAGGAACACTCCAACCACCTGCTCCTGGCTGAGCTTGAGATCACAACCCGGCAGGTTGTAGGCCACGGCGATGGCTCCCGCCGTCATCGGGACCTGAATCACTCCCCGCTCGACCTTGGCGATGTCCTTGTCCTTCATCGGGGCGTCGGAGGCGCCGAAATCAATGGTGCCCGCGACGAACTGACGCACACCAGCCCCTGATCCCACCGACTGGTAGTTGACGTTGATGCCCTCGCTGGCCAGATCCTGGAACCAGCGCTGATAGATCGAGGCCGGGAAGGAGGCTCCGGCTCCATTGAGGCTGCCGGTGAGACCGCCGCCGCCGCCGCTGCCTCCCCCGCAGGCGGAGAGGGCCAGGCTGAGCCCGAGCCCCAGGGCAGTCCCGATCGTGGCGAGGGAATTGGGCTGGCTTTGTTTCATGGTGGGGAGAGAACGCTTCGGGCCTGCAGTCACCCGGCGACGCTATCCAGCCAACACCCCGAATACGTTAACGACAGGTAAGGGAACTTTCGATCTGCTCCACGGCCCACTGGGCAGAGGCCGGAGCCAGCAGGACACCGTTGCGATAGTGACCGCACAGCAGCAGCAGTCCTGGCTCCAGATGCTCCAGCAGCGGGGCTGGTCGGCCGATGGGCCTGGCACGCAGTCCCTGCCAGCCGCGGATCACTTCCGCCTCCCTCAGCCAGCCGCAGCCAGGGGCCTCGCCGGCCAGCTGCCGCATCGGCTCCAGCAACTGTGGGTCGGCGTGATCCCCCGGCTCGAGGGTCGCCCCCAGCCAGAGCCCCCCGCCGGGTCGGGGCACCAGGTTGAGGCCCTGCCACACCACAGGGCAGGGCCAGCGGATCGGCACGGAGGTCGCCAGCTCCAGGCACTGGCCCAGTACAGGCTGGTGTGGTCGCTGGTGCCCCAGGGGTGCCAGCAGCCCCTCGCTGGCCAGGCCTGCTGCGACCACCACCCACTCGGCCTCCATGGCCTGCGCTGCTGAGAGGCCGTGCACTCTCCAGCCTGTCGGCTGCCGCTCCAGCCCCACCACCAGGTCGCTGACCAGCTCCAGGCCCTGCTGCAGGCCATCACGGCGAAAGGCGTCCATGGCGGCCAGGGGATCCAGCTGTCCGTCCTGGGCGGAATGGAGGCCGCCCTGGCTGCTCTCGGCATCACCCAGACCCAGGTCCTGCAGCCGCGAAGGCTCCCACCAGCTCAGAGGCAGGCCGAGGGCCTGGCGTTCCTCCAGCAGCTGCCGCAGCCGCTCGGCGTCGCCGGTGTCCCTGGCCAACAGCAGCAAGCCCGACTGGAAGGGGATGGGGCAGCCACGCCCGCTCAGCTTCTGGCGCCATTGAGTCCAGAGGCTCAGGGAGGTCTGGCGCAGGCGCCAGGCGCGGCCCCTGCTGCGCTGGAACACCTGGGCCATCAGCACCCCCAGGGCCGCGGCACTGCCGCTGCGGGACTCCTGCGGATGCGCCCCGTCGGCGTCCGGGGCGATCAGCCGCACCCGATGGCCGCGGCACTGCAGCAGCCAGGCCGTCGCCAGGGCGACGATGCCGCCGCCGATGACAACCACTGAGCTGGGAACGGCCAGAGTCTTCGTTGCCGCCTGGCCGGGGCTCAGGCTGCGGAGCCGCTGGGCAGGGCGGCAGCGGGGAGCACCTCGGCGTAAGAGCCGAAACCGCTGGCCACTTTGATGTAACCCTTGCGCAGCCGTTCTCCGTCCTGGAGGCGGGCGGCCTCATCGAGCTCGGCGAGGGCGCTCTTGAGCTGTTTGGCCAGGGCCGTGGCCCTGGCGCGGTCGGCGGGAAGGAGGCGCTGGTTGATGTAAAGCATTTCGCGACCCACTTCCTGCATCGGGCCGTGAATCAGGTTGCGGGTGAACACCCAGTTCTTCTCGTTCACCAGTGACGCCAGCTCGGGCAGACGGTCCTTGGCGGCAAGGAATCCCTCGGCCTGCCGCTGGATGATCGCCATGTCGGCGGGGCCGATGCTCGGGGGTTTCTTGGCCTGGCCGCCATCGCAGGCCACCAATCCGAAGCTGAGCACGACGGCGAGTGCTCCAAGGGCCAGCCGCCTCAGCGAATGACGAAGGGTGGAAGCCAGCTGAGCGGCCATGGTGAGCACCGAAGTCTGGCGCGACTGTACGCCGCACCAGCATGGCCGTCTGCCCTGCTGGCGACTGGCCTGGGGAGTGCCGGGCACAATGCCCTTCGAGACAGGCCCCGGTGCCGATGAGCGTGCCCACAGCGATTCTGCAGGTGATCTGCCCCGACCGTCCCGGAGTGGTCAGTGCGCTCTCCGGCTGGGTGGCGGCCAACGGTGGCAACATCCGCCATGCCGATCACCACACCGACGCCGG
>NZ_JAGQBY010000086.1:0-13933 GCF_024345875.1 Synechococcus sp. EJ6-Ellesmere | reverse complement strand
TGGCTCCAGCTCGAGGGCCTGCTGCAGCTGCTGCCGCCAGTGGGGCAGATCCTGCTCGGGAAGCCCCTGAATCAGATCCAGACTCCAACTGGCCAGATCAGCGGCGGCCTGGGCCTGGCGCAGCCAGGCGGCGGCCTGGAGCAGGTGTCGACGGCGATGGCGACGGCCCAGGCGCTCCAGCACCGCGTCATCGAAGCTCTGCCCCCCCAGGCTCACCCGGTTGATGCCCAGCGCCAGCATCCCCTCCAACCGCGGGCGATCAAAGCTGGCCGGATCCATCTCCAGGGTGATCTCAGCTCCAGGGGAGAAGCCGAAGCGCTGGCGCAGGCCATCCAGCAGCTCCCCCATCTGCTCTGGGGTGAGCAGCGAGGGGGTGCCGCCACCGATGTAGACAGTGGAGAGAGGGGCCGGGTTCGGGGAAGCGGCGATCTCGGCCTGCAGCAGCGGCAGATAAGCAGCGATCGAGGCGGAATGGGCACCGTCGGCGTGGTCCCCCAGCGGCACCACCGCGAAGTCGCAGTAGAAGCAACGGCGGTGGCAGAAGGGGGTGTGGAGGGAGGCGGCGCGGGGTGCGGTCACGGCCTGGAATGGGGTTGGGTGCGGTCGCCTTCAGGATTCGCCACATGTCCGTAGGCAAATATACGGATACCTTTCCCGGTCAAATGGGGCGGGATCAGCCATGCTGCGGTTTCCCGGCCCTGGGCAGCCCACAACAAGCACATGGTGGACCCGCTCATCCTGCTGCTGTTCCTGATCTCCGGCGCAGCCACCGGCTGGCTGGGGGTGGATCTGCTGCCGGAGAATCTGCTGATCGAGGTGACCAACCTCGATGGCCTGCGCTGGGTGCTCGGAGGCTTCGGGGCCTTCTTCGGGCTGCTGGCCGGGTTCTTCTTCCAGCTACTGCGGCGCCGCCTGATGCGCCAGGTGCGCTCGATGCCCACCGACCTTCTGGTGAGCCGCGCCGTGGGGCTGATCCTGGGGCTGCTGGTGGCCAACCTGCTGCTGGCACCGATCCTGCTGCTGCCGCTGCCCTGGGAAGTGATTTTCGTGAAGCCGCTGGCGGCGGTGCTGAGCAACGTGTTCTTCGGGGTGCTGGGCTACAACCTCGCCGAGGTGCACGGGCGCACGCTGCTGCGGCTGTTCAACCCTTCCAGCACCGAGGCGCTGCTGGTGGCCGATGGGGTGCTGCAACCGGCCACCGCCAAGATCCTCGACACCAGCGTGATCATCGACGGACGCATCCGCGGACTGCTGGAGTCGGGCTTGCTGGAGGGTCAGGTGATCGTGGCCCAGGCCGTGATCGATGAATTGCAGCAGCTGGCCGATTCGGGCAATGCCGAGAAGCGGGGGAAGGGCCGGCGCGGCCTGAACCTGCTGGCCGCCCTGCGCGAGACCTACGGCCGCCGCCTGGTGGTGAACAGCACCCGCTACGAGGGCAACGGCGCCGACGACAAGCTGCTCAAGCTCACCGCCGACACAGGTGGCACCCTGCTCACGGCCGATTACAACCTGGCCAAGGTGGCCGAGGTGCAGGATCTCAGGGTGATGAACCTGAGCGCCCTGGTGATCGCCCTGCGACCCGAGGTGCAGCCCGGCGACGCCCTGCAGCTCAAGATCGTGCGCGAGGGCAAGGAGGCCAACCAGGGGGTGGGTTACCTGGAGGACGGCACGATGGTGGTGGTGGAATCCGCCAGGGCGCGCATCGGCCAGCGCCTGCCCGTGACCGTGACCGGAGCTCTGCAGACCCCAGCCGGGCGCATGGTCTTCGCCCGCTGCGACCAGGAGGGGCCGAAACAGCCCGCTGCCATCCAGCAGCCGACGGGCCCCCGCTAGGCTCCCCTTCAGGCCCTGTAGAGCGTTTTCAGATGTCGGTGTCGGCCCCTTACTACGGCGATTCCGCCGTGATGCGCACACCGCCGCCCGATCTGCCGTCGCTGCTGCTCAAGGAGCGGATCGTCTACCTCGGCCTGCCCCTCTTCTCCGATGACGACGCCAAGCGTCAGATGGGGATCGATGTGACTCAGCTGATCATTGCTCAGCTTCTCTTTCTCGAGTTCGACAATCCCGAGAAACCGATCTTCTTCTACATCAACTCCACCGGTACCAGCTGGTACTCCGGCGATGCCATCGGCTTCGAAACCGAGGCCTTCGCCATCTGCGACACGATCCGCTACGTGAAACCGCCGGTGCACACCATCTGCATCGGCCAGGCCATGGGCACCGCCGCGATGATCCTCTCGGCGGGAGCCAAGGGCCACCGGGCCGCCTTGCCCCACGCCTCGATCGTGCTGCACCAGCCCCGCTCCGGTGCCCGCGGCCAGGCCAGCGACATCCAGATCCGCGCCCAGGAAGTGCTGCACAACAAGCGCGTGATGCTGGAGATGCTCTCCCACAACACCGGCCGCAGTGTCGAGCAGCTCTCGAAGGATTCCGACCGCATGACCTACCTCACGCCGCGGGAGGCCCTGGAATACGGCCTGATCGACCGGATCCTCACCAGCCAGAAGCCGCTGCCGGTGCCCCTGGCCGGCTCGGTCTGAACCAGGCCCGCTGAGCTCGCTGAGCAGAGCCTGCCCCCCGCTCGTCTTTCACTCCGTCACCACCCCGTTCCGCACCCACCGCCATGCCCATCGGCACCCCCAGCGTTCCCTATCGCCTGCCCGGCAGCCAGTACGAGCGCTGGGTCGACATCTACACCCGCCTCGGCGTGGAGCGGATCCTCTTCCTTGGCCAGGAGGTCAACGACGGCATCGCCAACAGCCTGGTGGCCCAGATGCTGTACCTGGATTCCGAGGACAGCAGCAAGCCGATCTACCTCTACATCAATTCCCCGGGGGGATCGGTCACCGCCGGGCTGGCGATCTACGACACGATCCAGTACGTCAAATCGGATGTGGTGACCATCTGCGTGGGCCTGGCGGCCAGCATGGGCGCCTTCCTGCTGGCGGCGGGCACCAAGGGCAAGCGTCTGGCCCTGCCACACGCGCGGATCATGATCCACCAGCCCCTGGGCGGCACCAGCCAGCGCCAGGCCAGCGACATCGAGATCGAGGCCCGCGAGATCCTGCGCATCAAGGACATGCTCAACCAGAGCCTGGCCGACATGTGCGGTCAGAGCCTTGAGAAGGTGACCAAGGACACCGACCGTGACTACTTCCTCAGTGCGGCCGAGGCCAAGGACTACGGCCTGATCGATCGGGTGATCTCCCACCCCAGCGAGGCCTGAGCGGCCAGGCACGACCCTAAAGTCGCTGTTTGCCCTGCCCGATTCGCCGGATGGCCCAGCTTTTCTACGACTCCGACGCCGATCTGAGCCTGCTCGACGGCAAGACGGTGGCCATCATCGGCTACGGCTCCCAGGGCCACGCCCATGCTCTGAACCTCAAGGACAGCGGCGTGAACGTGGTGGTGGGCCTCTACGAGGGCAGCCGTTCGGCCGACAAGGCCAGGGCCGATGGCCTTGAAGTGCTGAGCGTGGCCGAGGCCGCCGAGCGCGCCGACTGGATCATGGTGCTCCTGCCCGATGAAACCCAGAAGGCCGTCTACGACGCCGAAATCGCGCCGCACCTCAAGCCCGGCAAGGTGCTGAGCTTCGCCCATGGCTTCAACATCCGCTTCGGGCTGATTCAGCCCCCCGCCGACGTGGATGTGGTGATGATCGCCCCCAAGGGGCCTGGCCACACCGTGCGCTGGGAATACCAGAACGGCCAGGGGGTGCCGGCCCTGTTCGCCATCCACCAGGACGCCAGCGGCAACGCCCGCGCCTTGGCCATGGCCTATGCCAAGGCCATCGGCGGCACCCGCGCCGGCATCCTGGAAACCAACTTCAAAGAGGAAACCGAAACCGACCTCTTCGGTGAGCAGGCCGTGCTCTGCGGCGGCCTCAGCGAGCTGGTGAAGGCTGGCTTCGAAACCCTGGTGGATGCGGGCTACCAGCCTGAACTCGCCTACTTCGAATGCCTGCACGAAGTGAAGCTGATCGTGGATCTGATGGTGAAGGGCGGCCTCACCGCCATGCGCGATTCGATCTCCAACACCGCTGAGTACGGCGATTATGTGAGCGGTCCACGTCTGATCACCGCCGACACCAAGGCCGAGATGAAGCGCATCCTCGCCGACATCCAGGACGGCACCTTCGCCCGCAACTTCGTGGCCGAATGTGAGGCCGGCAAGCCGGAGATGATCAAGGCTCGCCACCGCGATGCGGCCCATCCGGTCGAGCAGGTGGGCGTGGGCCTGCGCTCCATGTTCAGCTGGCTGAAGGCCTCCTGAAGCCGGATCACCCCGGTGGCTCAAACGTGGGCCCCAGGTTGAATCTGCCCGTGCTGGCCTGGGGCAGTGCCCAGGCCAGCACAAGCCTCACCCTGGCTGCAGCAACCTGGATGGTGATCGGCCTGAGCTGCTCACCTCTGGTGAACAGCCTGCTGCCTGCCCTGGTCACCCTGCCGGCGCTGCTGCCCCTGATCCGTCGCCCCCTGGCCGGGGTGATGCTGCTGATCGCGACCCGCTGGCTGCCGGGCTGGGGTTCATTGCTGATTTTCCTGCCGATGGGCGGCCTGGCCCAGGCCAGCGATCTGGCCCAGGGGAGGGGCCTGTTTCACCTGGGCGATGAACCCCTGCGCTGGCAGACCCTGGCGCGATCGGGGGCCATCGGCGGCCTTCTTGGCAGCCTGGCCATGGGGCTGTCACCAAGGACGCTGTGATGGTGTTGGTGGCGCCAATCCAGCTCTGGCTGCTGATGCTGCTGGCCGGCGCCTTGGATCGCGTAGTGGGCGATCCGATCAGCTGGCCCCATCCGGTGCAGGCGATGGGCTGGGCGATCCAGCGGCTGCGCTCCCCCGGGGAGCGCTGGGCCGGAGATCACCCCCGCCGGTTGCGCCTGGTGGGGCTGGGCCTCACCGCCGTGGTGGTGAGCGTCAGCGGCCTGGCCGGCTGGACCATTGAACAACTGGCGCTGGGCTCCGCCTCACCCCTGTCCCTGCCGGCCCCCGTGGCCTGGCTCGGGTTGCCGGTGCTGCTGGTGGCCCTGGCCAGTGCCCTGGCCGCCGGCAGCCTGGAGAAGGCCGTGCGGACGGTGCTGGCCCCGATCAGCGGTCCGCCGCCGCCAGTAGCCGAGGAGGAGGATCAGCTGAAACAGGCGCGCCGGCACCTGGCCTGGATCGTGGGCCGGGATGTGGAGGGCCTCAGCCGGGCAGAGCTGATGCGCGCGGCGGCCGAGACCGCCGCAGAGAATGCCGTCGATGGCCTCTTCGGCCCCCTGTTCTGGATGCTGGCCGGCGCCGGGCTCTGGACGGCCCTGGGGGTGGCTGATGGGGCTCCAGGCCCCCTGAGCCTGGCCTGGATGTACAAGGCCTCCAGCACCCTCGATTCGATGCTCGGCTACCGGCGCGGCCGCCTGCGCTGGCTGGGCACCGCCGGAGCCCGGCTCGATGACCTGCTCACTTGGCTGCCCGCCCGGGTGGTGGCGTTCACGCTGCCGGCCGCAGCCGGCCGGTTTGCTCAGAGCCTTCAGCTGGGGCGGGAGGCTCTCCGCCAGGGGCGGGGCGATCCCTCCCCCAACGCCGGGGTGTCGATGGCGGCCTTTGCGCTGGCGGCCCGGGTTCAGCTGGGGGGCGTGAACCACTACGGCGGAGTGGCCAGGCCCAAACCGATCCTCGGCCGGGGCTTCCCGAAGGCCGATCCCACAGCCGTGGACCTGATCCTGACGCTGAGCGCCCGCCTCGAGGCCCTCTGGCTGGCCCTGAGCCTGCCCCTGCTGATTGCTCTGAGTCAGGTGCGCGGGCTGGCTGGCTGAAGCGCAGGGGTGTCAGTAGGCGCCGCGATCACGCGGATAGAGGATCACCCCAACCGTGCGCAGGATGATCGCCAGATCCAGCAGGACAGTGCGGCGGCGGGCGTAGCTGACATCGAGCCGGACCCGGGCGTCGTAGCTGAGGTTATTGCGCCCTGACACCTGCCAGAGGCCCGTCAGACCCGGACGCACCGCCAGAACTTCATCCATCTGGCGGCCATAGCGCTCCAGTTCGTCCCAGACGATCGGCCGCGGGCCGACCACACTCATCTGGCCCTTGAGCACGTTGATGAACTGGGGCAGCTCATCGAGACTGGAGCGGCGCAGGAAAACACCGATCGGGGTGATCCGCGGGTCGGCCTTGAGCTTGAAGTCTTTTTTGAACTCCGCCTTGAGTTCGGGAGACTGCTCCAGCAGGGTCTTGAGGATGCGGTTAGCGTCCTTGCGCATCGTGCGGAACTTGATGCAGCCGAAGCCCTTGTAGCCCCGGCCGATCCTGCGCTGAACGTAAAAGACCGGCCCGGGCGAGCTGAGCTTCACCAGCACCGCCAGCAGCAGCAGCAGGGGACTGCCCAGGGCCAGCACCGCCAGGGAGAACACGATGTCACCGCTGCGCTTGAACACGCGGGAGCGCTTCGACTGTGCCCGGATCAACTGCTCGGCCGTGGGCACCGCCGTGGTCATCGAATCAGCAACCACGAGCTGGGGCACCAGGTGCAGAGGCCGGGCGACGGGGCCGGCGGCTTCATAGGCACTGAGCGACGTTCCGGACATCAACGCCCCCAAGGTGAGGGAACTCTAAAAATTGATTGGTCAACTCACCAGCCCTCGCGGTCACTCACCCCAGAGGCACAGCACCGCAGGCGCCGCTGATGCCCCTGACAGCGGCGCTCCAGAACCGCCTGCAACCGCTGGCGGAAGCGCTCCGGCGAGAAGCGCTCGGCCCACTGGCGTTGGCGCTCCGCCGGCAGGCGGTGCCACAACTGTCCCTGCTCGAAATGCTCCAGTGCCTGGACCAGGGCAGTGGCGCTCTGCTGCTCGAACAGCAGGCCGGTGGGATGGGGGGCCTCGGCGGTCAGGCAGCGGACGGTGTCGAGCAGCCCCCCCTGACCGAGGCCGATCACTGGAGCGCCCGCGGCCATGGCCTCCACCGGGGCGATGCCGAAATCCTCCAGACCGGCGTAGAGGTAGGCCCGGCAACGGCCCATCAGATCTGTCACCCGCTCGGCCGAACAGGCCCCCAGCAGCGTCACGGTGGGGCCGGCCAGGGCCTGCAGTCGAGCCCGCTCCGGACCGTCGCCCACCACCAGCAGGGGCAGCCCCAGGCGATTACAGGCCTCGATCACCAGGTCCACCCGCTTGTAGGGCACCAGGCGGCAGAGGGAGAGGTAAAAATCGTCCCGGGGCTGGTCCCAGCGAAAACGGTCGACCGCCACCGGCGGATGCAGCACCTGGCTGGAGCGGCGCCAGCAGCGCCAGATCCGCCGTGCCGTGAAGCGCGAGTTGGCCAGCAGATGGTCGACCCGGGCACTGCTGCTCACATCCCACTGGCGTAGCTGATGCAGCTGCCAGCGAACCAACGGGCCCAGGGGGCCTCTGGCGATGGCGGAACCGGCCAGGTAGGCCTGCATCTGGTCCCAGGCGTAGCGGACCGGTGTGTGCACATAACTGATGTGGAGCTGGTCGGGGCCGGTGAGCACCCCCTTGGCCACCAGGTGGTTGCTGCTGAGCACCAGGGGATAGCCGGCCAGATCCAGCTGCTCGATCGCCAGGGGCAGCAGCGGCAGGTACTGCTGCACATGGCTCACCCCCCAGGGCAGGCGCTGGATGAAGGTGGTCTGGATGCGCCGGCCCTCCAGCCAGCCGCCCGACCGGGAACTCTCGCCATCCACCAGGGCAAAGAGGCTGGCGGCGGGGCGGCCCTCGCCAAGCAGCCGATCGATCTGCTGCACCACCAGTTCAGACCCACCAACCGAGCGGGGCGTGAACCACTCATGCACGAGGGCGATCCGGCTGGGAAGTCCTGACATGGCGGCACGGTAGGGCCCCGAGCCTGGGCGATCACATCACGAAAACTCTCAGCTGATTGCGTGCCCAGGCCTGGATCTGGATGCTGAACTGAGCCCAGCCAGCCATGCCAATCCGCGACCTGCTTGAAGATGCCCTCGAGGAGCCCTCGATCGGGCTCACCCCATGCTTCAGCTGGCATGCCACCCCCGTGGGAATCGCTGCCCTCTGGCGTGCTGGAGCGGCACCATCCATTCCCCCGTACGAGACCGCCCTCAAGGAAGGGCTCGCCGTGGGGCTGGATCTCAGCCGTGAGGAACGGGAGTTCCATCAGTTGCGCATGGGGCTGGTGCTTCTGTTCCATTCCTGATGCACCCGAACCGATGAGTGAGCCCCCCGGCAACACCGCCCCAGCGCCGGCAGCGGTGTCGATCTGGCAGCTCAAACCCTGGTGGTGCCAGCCCTGGTCAATCCTGCTCACCGGGGTGCTCCTGATCGCCGGCAGCTGGTTCTGGCTCGGCCGTTGGTGGCTTACCGTTCCATTTGCCACAGGGGTGCTGCTGTGGTGGTGGCTGTTCCTGGTGCTGATGCCCCGTCAGCTGAGCGACCTGTCAGGACCGGATGACATCGGTTGAAATGCAACCGATCCAACAGCGTCAGCGCCAGCCTTTCCTTTGGATGGTGTTCACAGCACGATGCAGAGGGCGTTCGCCATTCCGTTCCTTCCCACCCACGAGTCGCCATGAGTTACGAACCTGGTACCAGTGAATGCCGGTTGCTGATCGACAGCAAGGACCAGATCGAAGCGGTCCTGGCCAACCTCGCCAAGCTCGAGAACACCGATCACATCCGCATGCAGTTGTTGGCGGTCTACAACCAGCTGGAGGGCCTCCATGACCTCAGGCGGACCAAGCCAGCCGCTGCGTTCCCCGGCAGGGATGGAAGCGCCTGAGGAACCCATCCAGCTCGATCGGTCCGCAGCGCCGCCGCCAGCCCTGCTGAGCCATCGGGTGCCGCCAGGCAGTGATCCGAAGCGCCCAGCGCCCCTGAGGCCTGTACACGATCAGATAGCGATAGCGGCAGTCGCGGCGAAACTCCGGTGACCCCAGGGGTTCAGCCTGGAGATGGCAGCGCAGGAATCCGGCCACCAGACCGCCGGGACCGTTGCCATCAGCCTGGCAGGCCTCAAGGGCAGCGCCCAGCCTCAGGGCCGCCCCGGCCGGATCCCCCTGACGGGGAAGGTAGAGATGAACAGGTCCCCAGCCGGGAAAACCCAGGAAGGAATACACCGCGGGGATGTCCATGGCAACGGCTCGAGAAGGTCCGCTTCCTCAATGCCCCCGCTGTCCCATCGAGCGCTGGGGCGGCCGCTGCCTGGGGGGCGTGCTGCTGCTGGCGCTGCTGGGCGCTGCCGGGCTGGCCCTGGCCCAGCAGCGCAGCGGCAACGCCCTCGGCCTGGCCTCCCTCCTGCGGGTGGGTGAACCGATCGTCGCGGCCGACCAACGCCTGTTGCAGCTGGGCTGGCAGCCCGCTGCGGCCGCCAGAGCCGATGACCTTGACCAGGAGCTCTCCGGCAGCCGCCTGGCCAGCCTCAGTGGCTGCTCCGGCACGGGGCTGGGCTATTGCCGCTTCGATTACCGCAGGGGCAGGACCAGGCTTGCGGTGATCACCGTACCGTCCGCGGCAGGCAACCATGGCGGGCCGCAAGTGCTGCGCTGGGTGGATGAAGCCAGCGGCCAGCGCTGGGGGCTGTGTCAGAGCGACTCCTCCGGGGAGCTGGCCCCCTGCGGCCCCGAGAGGCCTGAGGACTGAGCCGGGTGCTCAATGGCAGCCGAGCCGATAGGTTTGACCCCTTGCCGCCGCCGCAGGCCGATGGGTTTGGAGAACAAGCAACGCCCCCCCTGGCTGAACTGGCTGTTTCTGCTGATCTTTCTCTGGAGCAGCTGGCAACTGGCGGGGTTCTGGTTCGATCGCCTGCACTGATCAGCCCTACTGATCGTCGAGGGCCTGGCTGAGACGCGAGAGCAGCGTGCGGCGGGCCACCTCCGGGCTGAGGCCCTGGTCGCTGGCTTCCTTCACCCAGTCCTGGGCGGCCTGGATCAGGGCCTCCAGGCCTAGCGCTCCCGATCGCAGGGCCTGAAAGGAGGCCATCAGGTCCTGATCGAGGGCCTGGGAAGGATCCCCACAGACGATGTACTGGCGGCCATCACTGCCCGTGTAGAGCAGACTGCCCTCGGGCCCCCGCAGGGGAGCCGTGGCGGGAACGGTCAGGGAAGAGTCCGGACCCAGGGGCGGGTCATCGTCGGAGCGGGTCATGGCCAGGGGGCAATGGGGCGGTAGGGGCTGTGGATTCAGGGATAGGCGTTGGGAACGAAGAACTGCTCATTCATCGGTGGGCGGTTGTAATCACCGACGGTCTTACGAGGTGGAAGTTCGATCGGAGCGGGCGTCATGTCCTCGTAGGGGATCTTGGAGAGCAGATGGCGGATGCAATTGAGGCGGGCCCGGCGCTTGTCATCGGCCTCAACGGTGAACCAGGGCGCTTCTGGGATGTTGGTGTGGGCGAACATCTGGTCCTTGGCCTTCGAGAACTCCACCCAGCGGTCGCGCGACTCCAGATCCATCGGTGAGAGCTTCCAGCGGCGGGCTGGATCATCCAGCCTGGAGCGGAAGCGGACTTCCTGCTCCTCGTCGCTGACCGAGAACCAGTATTTGAGCAGAACGATGCCGGAGCGCACCAACATGCGCTCGAACTGGGGGGCCGATTGCATGAACTCCTCCACCTGCTCGTCGGTGCAGAAGCCCATCACCCTCTCCACGCCGGCACGGTTGTACCAGCTGCGATCGAACATGACGATCTCACCGGCAGCTGGGAAGTGCTCCACATAGCGCTGGAAATACCACTGGGTGCGCTGCTGATCCGAGGGCGTACCCAGGGCAACGACGTTGCAGCCGCGAGGATTGAGCGGTTCGGTGATGCGCTTGATCGCACCGCCCTTGCCCGCTGCATCGCGGCCCTCGAAGAGAATGATCAGGCGAAAGCCGACATGTTTCACCCAGTACTGCATCTTCACCAGCTCGACCTGGAGTTTCTCCAGTTCTTTCTCGTAAAACTTGCGGCTGAGTTTGACAATTTTATCTTCGGGGGGAGCTCCCAGATCGTCTTCACTCTCCCCTACCAAATGGGAGGGGTGATAGCGATCTTGCTGGCCGTTGGGAGGGTAAGGAGAATGGGAACTGGCCACAAAGGACTCCAGGCTGGACTCCGCATGGCTGCCCTTTTTGGCCTTGGACTTGCCTTTGCCTTTCCCCATCAAGCTCAGCTCCGAACCCCCAACAATGCCTCCTTTCTAGAGGCATTCTCGTGAACAGGGGATGGGTTAAAGACAGATTGTTGAGGCCCTGACACGGCCATCGGCCAGGGAATGGCCACTCAGGCTCACGCAGAACGTCCCGGGAGCCTCCTGCGGCGAGAGATCCACCAGGGGCTCAGCCCCCAGCCGCAATTCACCGCCATGGGTGCGGGCCACCCTCTGGGCGATCGCCAGACCCAGACCGCAATGACCGTGGCCGCTGCGTGCCTCATCAAGCCGCTGGAAGGGCATCAGCGCCTGGGAGCGCTGATCCTCGGCGATGCCTTGCCCTTGATCCCACACCTGCAGCTCGAAGCCGTCCTGTTGCCAGGCCCGAAGCACCAGCCGCACGGGCGGCTGTCCATAACTGAGGGCATTGTCGATCAGGTTGGCCACGGCGCGGCCCAGGGCGATCGGCTGAACCGTGGCCGTGACCGGGGCCAGATCCAGCTCCACCGGCTGGCCGTCGTAACGGGCCGCCAGCTCCGCCAGCAGCTCCGCCAGGGGCACGCTCACCGCCGCCTCCCCTCCCCCGCCGCCGGCGAAGAGCAGGAACTGGCCCGTGATCCGCTCAAGGTCGTCGAGATCCGCGCCGGCCCTGGCGCTGGCGGAGGCATCCCCAAGCAGCGACAGGCGCAGCCGCAGACGCGTGAGCGGTGTCTTGAGGTCGTGGGCGATACCGGCGAGCATCGTGGCCCGCTCCTGCTCACTGTCCTCCAGGCGCTGGAGCATGGCATTGAAGCGCTGGGCCAGGCGGCGCACCTCGGGAGCGCCCCGCTGAGGCATCGGCTCCGGCTGTGCGTCGAGGCCCACCCGCGCCAGGGCTCGCTCCAACTGCTGCAGCGGCCGCTGCACCTCCAGCAGCAGGAACAGAGCCCCGGCCATCACACTGCCGCTCGCCAGAGAGAGCGTCACCAGCAACGGATCGGGCGGCCAGCCGAAACGGGGCCGAATGGGGGCATAGAGCCAGACCGGCTCCAGGGGCGAAGCCAGCTCGATCCAGACACCACGGGCCGCGCCGTGGTTCGGCACCACCTCGGGGCAGCGGGGCAGCCGGCGGCACAGCTCCAGCTGCAGCTGATCGGCTTGCCGCTCGAGGCGTACATCATCCCCCTGACCAAGCAGACCCCAGCGCCGGGGAGGGCGCGGCGGCTGACCCACTCCCAGCTGCAGGCCGCTGAGCTGGGAGACGGTGGCCGGCGGAAAACGCTCCAGCGCCAGCTCCGAGAGCCTCAGGTTCAGGGCCACCTGGGGACCCATCTGGGCGATCTGGGCCTGGCCGATCCGAGTGCCCAGCAGGGCCTGAAGCAACATCAGGCTGAGGGCCCATCCCCCAAGAAAGAACCCCCCGAGACGCAACGACAGGGCAGCGGAGCGGATCGAGGGGGCCATGGCTCAGCGGTTGCGGGGCTGGCCGTCGGGAACGAAGACGTAGCCATAGCCCCAGACCGTCTGGAGATAGCGCGGCCGGCTCGGGTCAGGCTCCACCAGCCGCCTCACCCGCGACACCTGCACATCCATGCTGCGGGTGTCGGTGTCGCTGGCGGGGCCACGGGCCAGCTCGATCAGGCGCTCCCGCGAGAGGGGACGGTGCGGGTGCTGCACGAAGGCGGCCAGCAGGCTGAATTCACCGCTGGTGATGGTCACCGGCTGATTCTGCCGCTCCAGGGTGCGGGCGGAGAGATCCAGCACGTTGTCGCCGAAGTGCACCAGCTCGCCATCGGCGAGGGGGGTGCCGGCCGGCATGGTGCCGCGGCGGCGCAGCACTGCTTCGATGCGGGCCATCAGCTCCCGTGGCAGGAATGGCTTGGCCAGGTAGTCATCGGCGCCCTGCTCCAGGCCGATGATCCGGTCGACCGCCTCGCCGCGGGCCGTGAGCATCACCACGGGCAGATCGTCGCTGGAATCACGCAGGCGCCGCAGCAGGGTGAGGCCGTCGTCACCGGGCAGCATCAGATCGAGCACCACCAGATCGGGGCGTTGGAACTCCAGCCGGGCCATCAGTTGGCGACCGTCGGTGAGGCAGCGCACCTCATAGCCCTGGTCGGTGAGGTAGGTGCCCAGCAACTGGCGCAGTTCGGGGTCGTCATCGACCACCCAGATCGTGTGGGTTCGGCTCAAGGCGGGGGCCGCAGCTGGCACGACTGTATGGAGTGGAACCCATCGCGCCCAGGGGCCTCCCCCCCGGCTCGCCTTGCCAAAGGTGACTGCCCGGCCCTGCAGACAGCTCCGGTCATGGCTTGACCCCGGCAGCCGCGGCCGCAGGGGCTGAGCCGGCCCGCCGATCTCCATAAGGTGATCGCCATGGCGACCCCCACCAGCTCCAGGAGAAGACTCAAGCTGTCTGCCGGCAATGGCCCGCTGCGGCCTCTGCTGGTGGTAGCCGCCCTGCTGCTCAGCCTGGCGGGACCAGGGCTCGCCCAGGACAACCGGTCGCTGCAGCTGTACCACCAGCGGATGCAGGCCTGGTTCGAGCAGCTGGACCGCAACCGCGATGGCAGGCTGACCCCCCAGGAAAGCCGCGGCCAGCCCTATCTGGAAACGAATTTCCGGCGGCTGGATCAGGAAGGCCGGGGCTACCTGCTGCCCACCGACCTGAGTCCCCGTCAGAAGGTCTTCCTGGGAGTGCGGCTGCGCACGGTGTTCGCCCAGGCCGACCGCAATGGCGATGGCCGGCTCAGCCGCCAGGAGGCGCGGTCCTTCCCCTGGCTGAACCGGCGGTTCTCGGAAATTGACCTGAATCGCGATGGAGCCGTCAGCCTTCAGGAGGTTTGGGAGTCGA
>NZ_JAGQBY010000085.1:0-13991 GCF_024345875.1 Synechococcus sp. EJ6-Ellesmere | reverse complement strand
GTTCCATTCCATCGCTGACGCGATAGGTGTCGTCAGCCACAACGTGGAGCTGCTGGTGCGGCTGATGCGCTGCCATGGTCAGGGAGGCCCACAGCCGGCCTCAGCTTGAGACTTTTAATAGGCCCTGGTGCAGGCAGGGTTCCGTTCCAGGCACGGACACCAATGGCAGCTGGATCACAGTCGCCGCTTACTTGGCACGGTTTTGTCAATGGCATTGCATTGAAGGTGTGACCAGGCTTTTCAGAGGAGATCACCTGTTGCCCTGGAGTTCCCTCCCGATCGACGCTGCTAATCAGTCCGATCACGGAGCGATCAGCTCAGTGATGGAAAGCACGGCTTCTGAGACAGTTTTTCCGCAAACTCCTAAAGACGGGCCAGACCCCGCTCCTGCAGTTCCGCCAGCTCGGCGTAGAGGCCACCGGCCGCCCGCAGCTCCCGGTGGGTGCCCTGCTCGATCAGCCGGCCCCGGCGCAGCACCAGGATGCGATCGGCCGCTTCCACTGTGGCCAGGCGGTGGGCAATGACGATGGCGGTGCGGCCACTGAGCAGCCGCTCCAGATCGCGTTGAAGTGTGGCCTCTGTTGAGGGGTCCATGAAGGCCGTGGCCTCATCCATCACCAGCACCGAGGGATCCCGCATCGCCACACGAGCCACCGACAGCAGCTGGCGCTCGCCCGAGGAGAGATTTCCGCCACGCTCACGCAGTTCTGTGGCTAGCCCGTCGGGCAGGCGACGCAGCAGAGGATCGAGACCCAGCTCGGAGCAGATCCGCTCCAGATCGTCCTGGGTGATGGGAGCATCCAGGCGCAGGTTGTCGGCCACGTTGCCGCTGAACAGGAACGTGTCCTGAAGGACCACTCCCAGGCGCTGGCGCAGGGTGGCGCTGGGCAGCTCGCAGATGTCGATGCCATCGAGCAGGATCCTGCCGCTCTGGGGTTCGTAGAGCCTGCAGAGCAGGCGGATGATCGTGGTCTTGCCGGAGCCGGTGGGACCCACCAGGGCCACTTGCTCCCCCGGGGCGATGCGGAAGCTCAGCTCGCTGAGGATCGGATCACCGGGACGGTAGGCAAAGCTCACCCGCTCGAAGATCACTTCGCCGGCACTGGCGCGTAGCAGTCCCGAGCGTTGGGCCGCGCTGCTGCGCAGGGTGTCGTCGAGGTCAGAGATCTCGATCGGCTGCTCCATCAGCTCCCCGATGCGCTCCACCGCCGTGAGCCCGCCCTGGATCTGGGTGAAGCGCTCCGCCAACTGGCGCAGGGGATCGAACAGACGCTGGGAAAAGAGGATGAAGGTGGTGAGAGTGCCGAGGCCGATGCTGCCGGCGATCACCATCCAGCCCCCCAGGGCCAGCACCACGGCCACGGCGGTGAGGGCCACCCATTCGATAAACGCCGACACGGCGCTTTCATAGAAGATCGTGCCGGTGACCGCTCGGCGGTAGGCGTTGGTGGTGACGGCGAAGCGGGAACTATTGGTGGCCTCTCGCCGGAACATCTGCACCACCTCCAGCCCCTGGAGGTTCTCCTGCAGATCGGCGTTGAGCTGACTGAGCTCCTCACGCACTCGGTAGTTGGCCTTGCGGTAGCGGCCCTGCAGCCAGAGGATCACCAGGGTGGCCGGCACCTGGCTGGCCAGTAGCAGGGCACCGAGACGCGGCTCAATGCTGATCATCGTCACGCCGATCACCAGAAGGGTGACCAGATCGGCCAGCACCCCCACGGCGCCGCTGCCGAACACTTCGGCCAGGGCATCCACATCGCTGGTGAGGCGGGTGAGCAGCTTGCCCACCGGGGTGCGGTCGTGGAAGCGCAGGGATAGGGCGAGGGCGTGGCGAAAGAGGTCGTCGCGGATGCGGGCCGTGAGCCGCTGCCCCACCGCCTGAACGCTGTAGGACTGAGCGCCCTGCAGGGCCAGCCGCAGCAGCACCGCGCCGAAGAGGATCAGCACCAGCGTGCGCATCGCCTGCGACACGCTCTGCCCCGCCAGCCAGGCGGCAGTGGGCTCGCCGCGCAGCACAGCGATCGCCTGGCCGATCAACAGCGGCTGGATCGCGGCGGCCAGGGCCACGGGGATCAGCAGCAGCACCACCAGGATCAGGCGGCGGCGGTCATGGCGGAGGTAAGGCAGCAGCCGACTGAGCCGCTGGCGGTCGAGGGCAGCCATCAGCGCTGGGAGGAGGCAGTGGCAGACGGGGCGGCTGCGGCGATGGAGGTGGCGACCCTGTCGGTGATTCCTTGAAGCTCGCCGAGATCGAAACGTAGGGCCAGGGGATTACCGATCAGGCGGGCCGTGCTGTGGAACAACTCATCAAGGGCCACCAGGCCGTTTTCGCGCAGGGTGCGGCCGGTGGCCACCAGGTCAACGATCGCCTCCGACATGCCGGTGATCGGACCGAGCTCCACCGAGCCGGTGAGATGGATCAGTTCCACAGGCAGATCGAGCCCAGCGAAGAAGGTTTCTGCGCAGCGAACGAACTTGCTGGCCACCCGGCAATGGGCCGGCAGCTCCGCCGCCCGGGTGTAGCCACTGTTTTCTTTCACGGCCACAGCCATGCGGCAGCCGCCGAAGCCCAGATCCAGAAGCGGCGCCACCGGCAACTGGTGCTCGCGCAGCACGTCGTCGCCCACCACCCCCAGCTGGGCCTGGCCATAGGCCACATAGACGGGCACATCGCCATTGCGCACCAGCAGGGCCCGGGCCCTGCCGCAGGGACTGGGCACCATCAGCTGGCGATTGTCGGCATCGAGCAGGGCGCTGAAATCAAGCCCGGCGGCGGCAAAGCAGCGCACCGAATCCTTCAGCAGGGCCCCTTTGGCCAGAGCGACGGTGATCATGGACTTGCACCGCAACCTGGACTTTACCGATGGGCGAGAGCCACAGCGAAGTGGAGCTGATCCCGGTGCTGCGCGACAACTATGTGATGGTGCTCCACGACGGGGCGCAGGCGGTGGTGGTGGATCCGGCCGTTGCCGAACCAGTGGTCCAGTGGCTGGAGCAGCGGAGGCTGGAGCTGGTGGCGGTGCTGCAGACCCACCACCATTCCGACCACATCGGCGGAACCCCGGGGCTGCTGCGGCGCTGGCCGGCCGCAGCGGTGCTGGCCTCAGGCGCCGACCGGGCCCGCATCCCCTTCCAGACCGTGGCCCTGCGGGACGGCGACCGGCTGGAGCTGCTGGGGCGTTGCGTGAACGTGCTGGCGGTGCCCGGGCACACCCGCTGGCACCTGGCCTTCTATCTGCCGCCGCTGCCCGGCGGCAAGGGAGAGCTGTTCTGCGGCGACACCCTGTTTGCCGGAGGCTGCGGTCGCCTGTTCGAAGGCAGTCCCACGGAGATGCACCAGTCGCTGCAGCGGCTGGGGGCCCTGCCCGGAGACACCCGCGTCTGGTGCGCCCACGAGTACACCCTCTCCAACCTGCGCTGGGCGGCGGCCAACTGCCAGGCACCGGGGGAGGAGCGGCAGGCGATTCAGGAGCGGCTGGCGGCGGTGGAAGAGCTGCGGCGAGTGAATCAGCCCACCATCCCCAGCACCATCGCTCTGGAGTGGGCCACGAACCTGATGCTCAGGGCCAGCGATGCAGAAGCGTTCGCCAGCCGTCGCCGCAGCAAGGACCACTGGCAAGGCTGATCAGGCCGCTCCGGTGCGGTGGGCCTCCGACGGCCTCAGGCTCTGGCCTGTGGGGAAGAGCCGCGCGGGCTCGCCGGGCCGCAACCAAGGTCGGCAGCGCAGACCGAGGGGATAGTCGCGTTCCAGGGGCAGGCGAAAGCGGAGGTCAACCGGGGCAGCGGAGCCCTGGGCATCGAGACGCACCTGGTAGAGCCACTCACGGCCGAGGAACTCCCGCGCCACCACCTCGGCGGGGCCGCCCTGGTCGACGCTCAGATCAAAAGCCGACGGACTCAGCAGCACCTGCCAGGGGCCCGCTCCATCACCGCTGGGGACAGATCCACCCGGCTCAAGGTGAAGGGCACCGAGGGGCGTGAGCAGCTGGTCGCCGCTCCAGTGGGCCTCGACGAGGTTTCCCTGCAGCACGAAGCGGCCCACGAAGGCGGAGGCGGGGGCCCTCACCATTTCGCGCGGACTGCTGCACTGGTGCAGGTGTCCACCTTGCAGCACCGCCACCCGGTCGCAGATGGCCAGGGCCTCCTCCGGGTCGTGGGTGACGATCAGGCCACTGGCCTGGCAGCGGCTGAGCACCCCAGGCAGCTCGGCCCGCAGCCTCAGCCGCACCTCCACATCCAGGTTGGAGAACGGCTCATCGAGCAGGAGCAGCGTTGGCCCCGGGGCGAGGGCCCGCGCCAGCGCCAGACGCTGGCGCTGGCCACCCGAGAGTTCATGGGGGTAGCGGCGCTCCAGCCCATTGAGCCCCAGCAGCTCCAGCAGCCAGGCGGCCCGGCTGCGGTCCTGGCGGGGCTTGAGGCCGAAACAGACGTTGCTCCAGGCATCGAGATGGGGAAAGAGGGCGTAGTCCTGGAAGACCATGCCCACCCCACGACGCTCCGGCGCCAGCCAGCCGTGGGGGCCGGCCACTTCCTGGCCATGGATCAGCACCCGTCCGCGGGCCGGACGCTCGAAACCTGCGATCAGGCGCAGCAAGGTGGTCTTGCCGCAGCCGGAGGGTCCCAGCAGCCCCACCAGTTCCCCCTGATGCAGTTCCAGGTTCACCCCCTGCAGGGTCCAGTTCTGTGATTCGTCGCCGTCGCTGGACCCGCGGGCACTGGGGTAGCGGTGCCAGACGTTCTCCAGCCGGACCGGATCGGGCCGCTCATCCGGCCGAGGCGCGGCGGTCACAGGCAGCGGGGCTGGGGTAGGTGGGGCGATGGAGCCTGGTTCGTACACTCGATTCTCCATTTTCACCTGCCATGGGCATGGGCACTCCCGCCGAGGCGATCACCACGGCCGCTGCACCGGCACCGGTGGGTCCCTACAACCAGGCGGTCAAGGCGGGGGGTCTGCTCTTCTGCTCCGGCCAGATCGCCCTGGATCCAGCCACTGGCGCCCTGGTGGGTGCCGGGGATGTGGAGGCCGAAACCAGGCAGGTGCTCGCGAACCTGCAGGCGGTGCTGGCGGCGGCGGGCTGCACCGCCCAGCACGTGGTGCGCACCACGGTCTTCCTCACTGACCTGGCCGACTTCGCCCGGGTCAATGCCCTCTACGCGGAGGTGTTCTCGGCAGGGGTCTCGCCGGCCAGGGCCTGCGTTCAGGTGGCGGCGCTGCCGAAGGGGGCCCTCGTCGAGATCGACTGCATCGCTCTTCTTGGCTGAGGGCTGGTGGCCAGCGGCCCAGCCGTCCCCCTTGCCTCCTGGAGAACAGCACGCACGCTTTGAGATGCGTGACTTGTGATGAAGGTGACAGTCAACAGCTGTCACAGCCGTCACCATGAGGAGGTTGTCGATGTGCGGGCCATGGCGTTCTCTTCCTTCCGTACCGTCTCTGCTGGCAAGCAGGCCAATGGGGTGCGGCTATACCGCCTGGTCGACCAGCGTTGCTGCCCCCATCCCGTTCTCGACGACCACTTCGATTCGATGGATGCCGCCTGGGACGCCGCCCAGGAGTGGTGGCAACAGCACAGCAACGGCCGCGAAGACCCGATCGGTATCGGCGTGGAAGTGAGCACTCCCGGTGGTGACTGGCGCACCCTGCGCTACCCCGGCAACCACTGCGGCATGACGCCCTGAGTCCCCTCAGATCGAGCTGAGCAGGACAGGCAGCTCAGGGGTCGCCTCGAGCCAATGGCGTCGGCCGGGAGCCGCTAGCCACCTAGCCTCAGGCCAGGAAGGCCCTGAGAGCGAGCTGCCGCCGATGCGCCTGCTTCACACCTCCGACTGGCACCTGGGCCGCAGTTTCCACGGGGCCTCTCTGCTCCAGGAGCAGGCGGAGGTGCTAGCTCGGATCGTGGCGCTGGCCAGGGACGGGGCTGTCGATGCTGTCCTGATCGCCGGTGACCTTTACGACCGGGCGATCCCGCCGGCAGAGGCGGTGCTGTTGTTCAACGACACCCTGGCCCAGCTGCGCCAGAGCGGTGCCGCGGTGGTGGCGATCGCGGGTAACCACGATTCCCATGTGCGGGTGTCGGTGTACGACCCGCTGCTGGCCTCCTTCGGGGTGACGATCCGGGGCGACGTGCGCCGGGCCCATGAGCCGGTGCTGGTGAGCCCGCGGCTGGGGGGTGCGCCGGTGGCGATCTACCCCCTGCCCTACCTTGAGCCGGCCGTGGATGGCCCTGGCCTGGCCTGGCCTGGGCCCTGGAGCAGGAAGCGGCCGTGGTGCCGCCGACCCGCCTGCGACACGACGAGGTGACCCGACTGGCATTGGAGCGGATCCGGCGGGATCTTCAGCAGCGGCCGCATCACCGCTCGGTGCTGGTGGCCCACACCTTCGTCGCAGGCGGGGAGAGCTCCGAGTCGGAGCGGGAGCTCACCGTCGGCAATGTCGATCGGGTGAGCGTTGAGGCCTTTACCGGCTTCGACTATGTGGCCCTGGGCCATCTGCACGGCTCCCAGCAGCTGGATGGCCCCCGGCTGGCCTACTCCGGCACCCCCCTGCCCTACTCCTTCTCCGAGCAGCACCACACCAAATCAGTGCGGATCGTGGAGCTCAACGCCGCAGGTCAGCCAACAGTGGAGATCGTGCCGCTGCAGGTGGGGCGTTCGCTGGCCACGATCGAGGGCTGCATCGAGCAGCTGTGCCGTGATCCGCAGTTCGAGGCCGCCGTTGAAGCGCGGGTGCGGGTGATCCTCACCGACGAGGTGCTGCCTCTGCAGGCCATGGCCCGCCTGCGAGAGCGCTTTCCCCATGTGGCCGAGCTGCGCCATCGCCCGCCGGAGCTGCTGCGCTCCACGGCCAGCGAGCGCCACCAGCAGGTGCAACAGGCCGCCTCGCCTTTCGAGCTCACCTCGGCCTTCTTCGCGGACCAGCAGGGGCGCAGCGCCAACTCGGCCGAGGCCGAGCTGCTGCAGCAGGCGCTTGAGGCGGCCGCCAGGGGAGGGGAGCGGTGAAGCCCCACCTGCTCAGAATCGAGGCCTTTGGGCCGTATGCCGAGCCGGTTGAGATCGGCTTCGACGTCCTCAGCCAGGAGGGACTGTTCCTGATCCACGGCAGCACCGGTGCCGGCAAGACCTTCCTGCTCGATGCCCTCTGTTTCGCGCTTTATGGCGAGGTGTCGGGAGATCGCAGCGTGAAGGCGTTGAAATCCGATCACGCCGAACCTGCGGCGGTGCCGCGGGTGAGCCTGGAGTTCTCCAGTGGCGGGGCCCGCTACCGGGTGGAGCGATCCCCCGCCTACACCGCCCCCAAGACCCGGGGTGAGGGAACCACCGAGAAGGCGCCGCAGGCGGTCCTGTTCCGACTGGTCGGCGCTGGGTGGGAGCCGATCGCGAGCCGGACCACGGAGGTCAGCCGCGAGGTTCAGGGGCTGGTGGGCCTCGATGCCGCCCAGTTCCGGCAGGTGATCCTGCTGCCCCAGGGCAAGTTCGCCGAGGTGCTGCGGGCCAGGGCCGAGGAGCGGGAGGCACTGCTGAAAACCCTTTTCGACACGGTGATCTACGAGCAGGCGGGCAGCTGGCTGGAGGAGCGCGCCAAGTCCTCCCGCATCGAGGTGGCCGAGCAGAACCGGTCCCTGGAGGTGCTGCGCCAGCAGGCCGCCCATGAGTGGACCCCCTACGCCCCGGAGCCCGTGGTGGCGCCCAACGATCAGGAGGGCCTCGAGCGGCTGGTGGAGCAGATCGCTGCGGTGGTGGCGGGCACCCAGAGCAGCCTGAAGCAGGCCGTCGCAACCCTTGAATCCGCTCAGACAGCCAAGGCAGCAGTCGAGAAACTGGCCGACCGCTGGGATCGGCGCAGGGCAGCTCTCACAAGGCTCACGGAACTGGAGGCGAAACAGGAGGCGGTGGCCGACTTCCGCCAGCGGCTGAGCAGGGCGGAGCGGGCCGAGGCCCTGCGCCCCAGCGTGGACGCCGAGCAGGCGGCCCGTGTCGCCCTGAGCACCCTTGAGGCCGGGATCAAGGCCGAGCTGCAGAGCGCAATCCGGGCCCGGGACACCGCCGATGCCCTGCCGGTTTCGCTGGTCCTCCTCGATCTGACGGCGCTGCCCAGCCCCGAGGAGCTGGGCAGCGCACGCAACGATCTGGCGGCCCGTCGAGCGGAGCTCACCGCCCTGGCCAGCCAAGCCCTGGAGGCGGGCCAGGCACAGGCCAGGGCGGCCGCCGCGGCTGCACGGGCCAGGGCAGCGGACCTACGGTTGAGCAGCAGCAGCGCCGCCAGGGAGAGCCGGCAGCAGGCGCGGCAGGCAGCAGGCGCGGCCTTCACCAAAGCCTGCTCGGCCCGTGACCAGCTCGACGGGTTGCAACGGGCGGCGCAGGACGCCCACGATTGCGCCCGGGCCGTTGCGGCCATCACCCCTGCCCTGCACCAGGAAAAGATCGCCATCGCGACGAAGGCCAAGGCCGATGGACGGCTCAACCAGGCGCAGGCGGCCCTGAACGATCAGCGGCGGCGTCAGATCGCCGGAATGGCAGCCCGGCTTGCCGGGGGCCTGGTGCCAGAAGCCCCCTGCCCGGTCTGCGGTTCGGGGCACCATCCAGCACCCGCCCAGCCCTCGCAGGATGCCATCAGCGAGGAGGCGATCACAGCGGCGGAGAGCGAGCTGAGCGCGGCCACCACGGCGGCTCAGCAGGCTGCGGTGGCTGTGGAGAAAGCGCAGGGAGAGCGGAAGGCAGTGCTGGAGAGAGCCGGCACTGCCGCCAGTGATCCTGTGGCGGCGGACACAGCTGCCCGGCAGGCCAGCCAAGCCCTGACCGCGGCGCAGGCCCTGGCTGAGACGGTGGCCAGCCTGGAGCAGGAGATCAGCAATCACGAGCGGGAGCTCGAGGCTCTCCAGGCCAGCATTCAGTCGGCCAGCACGGAGCTGGCGATGCAGGCCAGGGCGGCCACGGACGAAACCAACCGGGCGCAGGCGCTCTCCACCGCCATCACCAGGGAACTTGGGGAGGGTGTCGATCCCAAGCAGGCGCTGAAGACCATCGAACCCCTGGAGGCGGCGCTGAAAGCTCTGGCGGCACGCTGCCACGCCAGCGCCAGTGCCTCGACCCGGTTGGAGCAGGCCTCAAGCCGCCTGGCGAGGGACCTGGCCGGATCGGAGTTTGCCGATGGCCAGGCCGTAGTAGCCGCCCTCAAGCCGGAGACCATGCGCCAGCTCTGGGCGCAACGGATCAAGGCCTTCGAGACGGAGGTGATTGAGCTGAGGGGACTCCTGGCTTCGGCGGACCTGGCCGACCTGCCCCAGGAGCGACCCGACACCGCGGCTGCCCTTGAGGCGGTGCTCGCCGCCGATGCCGCCCGAACGGCAGCCGTCGAGCGCCACAGCGAAGCCCGCGGAGCACAGACGGAGATCCAGCGACTCACCTCTGAGCACAGCAGCGGGGCCGGCGAGCTGGCGTCCCGGCGGGAGCAGGCGCAGTTGTTCAGTGCCGTGGCCGATCGCTGCTCGGGCAGGACCGCTCCCTTCATTTCCCTCCAGCGCTGGGTGCTCTCGGCCTACCTGGGCGACATCTGCCGCTACGCCAACCAGCGGCTGGAGCTGATGACCTCTGGCCGCTACCAACTGCGGCTCACCGATGAGGGGGGCCGCGGCGGCCGACAGGCGGGACTGGGACTGCGGGTGCTTGATGCCTACACCGGCGAGGAGCGGGAGGTGAGCAGCCTCTCGGGCGGTGAAACCTTCCAGGCCTCCCTGGCTCTGGCCCTTGGCGTGGCCGACACGGTCGAGGCCCATTCAGGCGGTGTGCATCTCGAGGCCCTTTTCGTCGACGAGGGCTTCGGTACCCTCGATCCCGACAACCTCCAACTGGCGATGGACGAACTCGACCGGCTGCGGGCGGGCGGCCGCATGGTCGGCATCATCAGCCACGTGGGGGCGCTCAAGGAGCGCATCCGCTACGGCATCGAGGTGCTCTCCAACGATCAGGGCTCGAGAGTGCAGCTGGGGACGCCCACCCTGACCTGACCCAGGCCAACCGAGCTTCGCAGAAGTCTCGCGATCACAGGGAGATCGACAGGTAGATTCTCCCCAGCGGGGCGTGGCGCAGCTTGGTAGCGCGGGTGCTTTGGGAGCACTAGGTCGCAGGTTCGAATCCTGTCGCCCCGATTGACTTTTCAGGGATTGAGCAAGGGAGATGGGAGAGATTTGGGGAGAGATTCCCAGTCCCTCCGCTCCAGAGCCTGGCCTGCTTGATGGGCCATTGCTGGAGTCAGACGTCTTGTTCGGCGTTGCGTTTTCAGTTCAGTACTGGTGTCCCGGCTCCTGAGCCAAGGAGATTCCGTAAAAGGAGCAGTCGCCCATCGCGACGGATCTGGGCTTGGGCGACAAATTTCCATTGATCGAGGCCGGATCTGCGGGCAGCCAAAAGCAGGCATGGAAGGAGCCCAATACCCGGGAGATCTCTCCCCAGCGGGAGAGATCTGATGAGGCTGCAAAGGCTGGTTGGCAGCCACGGCAAGGCTGGTCGAGGTTGTTGCCGAGCTGCTCAGCACTTCGCTGACAGTTTGCTCCGGTCGGCAGCGGCCGTCCTGAACTTGCCACGGCTGCGCCGTGGCTGACGTCAGACAGCCGCCGCCGCCCTCAGCGGGGCTGTGTTGGGGAGAAGGGCCCGGCGCTGCTCCCGCGGCTGCGGTGCCGCCGCTGCTCCAGGCCAGAGGGGATGGATGGGTAGCGCCGAGAAGCCAGGGAGGGCCTCGCGCGGCTGCGCGGCTTGGGGAAAGAAAGAGATCAGCGCTGGCCCAGTCGTGGCTCTTGCCTCTCATCAATGGGCAGGAGCTAGGAAAGGATCATTTCCTCCCAGATCCATTGCAGCACAGCCGCTTTACATACTCCATAGTGCACTTGTACTGGTAGAATAAAGGCTGCGCCAAAGGCCCCAAGCCCATCGCCGGCGGCAAGTTCATCCCCTGGTCTCGCCATCACCGCTGCGTATGCCTGAGCGGTTGTGATGCCCCGATCAGTTGTCACCTTTGGCAACTGAATCCATGGCTTTTTCTTATCTCCAGAAGTCCACCCTTTCTCTGGCGATGGTCCCGGCACCAGCCAGCCCGGAGGGGGCCTGCTGCTCGCGGGTGATCGTCGCCGGTGGCGGCCGTGATCTGGTCTGGCCCCATCAGCTGATTGCCGCTGAGCTGCTCTGCCGCAGCGACGGCAGGCCCGTCCATCTGCTTCTCCATGGCGGTGCCCGGGGCGCCGATCAGGCGATCGCCCGCGCTGACCAGCAGCTGGGCTGGTCAGCTGTTTCCCTGCCGGCCGAGTGGGGCCGCCATGGCCGTGCCGCTGGGCCGATCCGCAATCGGCAGCTGCTCGAGCAGGCGATCGCCTGTGCCCTGGCCCAGGGCACACCTGGGTTCCCCGTCTCAGTGCTGGTGGTGGCCTTCCCCGGCGGTGCCGGTACCGCCTCGCTGGTGCAGGAAGCCCGCCGGCTGGCCTCCCGCTCGCCGGTGCCGATCGCCGTAGCCGAGGTCAGCCCATCAGCCGGGCTCTGGAGCGTGCCGGTTGGCGTCGGCCGCTCCTGATTCCACAGCCCAAGCCGTTCGCGCCCCTGGCACTTCATTCCGTCATTTCGTCCATTCCCATCCCCATCGCCTTCTCACCGTCATGGCCGTTCTCACTCCCATCCCTGCCGCTTCCATCGAGGCCCCAGCTCCCGCTCCAGCTGCGGCAGCCCCCACTGCATCAGGTCTTGCCTGCTCGCTGCAGCGCTCCGGTTCGCTCTGGCAGCTGGGCATCGAGGCCCAGGAGCTCACCTCCGCCATCGGCCTGCTCGCCGATCAGCTGGAAACCGATGGCGACGACACCCGCGCCCAGGTCCTAGGTGAACTTGAAGCTGCTCTGCTCGCAGAAGAAGGCAACAAGGCCGCCCTCGCCGCCAAGGCCGATGCCACCTGCTGGGTGATCGAGCACCTGCGCGGTCAGGCCGCCTACCGGCAGCAGCAGGCCAAGCGGCTCACCGATCTGGCCCGTCGTGATGCCGGCCGGGCTGATGCCCTGGAGGAATCACTGGTCTTTGTCCTCACCCAGCTGCAGCCCAGCTCCACCCGCTTCTCGTTCCCGAATCACGAGCTCAGCAGCCGCAAGTCCTCGGCCGTCGTGATCGACGACGAGGAGGCCCTCGATCCCGCCTGGCTCACGGTCAAAACCACCAGCCAGCCGGATAAGGCCGCCATTAAAGAGGCCATCAAGGCCGGCCGGCAGATCCCCGGCGCCCAACTCCTCTCCCGCCGCACCTGGCGCATCCACTGACGGGGGGGCAGGGAGCAGAGCCCCCTTGCACGTGGGTCTGCTCCAGGAGTGGGCCCAGGGCATCCCATCAAAGCCATCAGAGCGACACACCAGCCATTACCCACCGCCAGAAGCTATGGATCTCACCCGCTACGCCAGCGCCACTGCCAGCGCCACAAGCACGCCCACCACACCGCGGCCCAGGGGACACATCTGGTCAACCCGGCTCGGCAGCTGGGTGGTGCCGATCCTCCGCAAGAACAGCCGCCGCCCATCGCCCCAGCACATCCACTGCAGCGAGCCGCCCTGCTGGCTGCTGATCGAGCCCCTCGACCCAGAAGGCACCGCTCGCTGATCTCCCCCTGCCCATCACCCCCTCACCGCCCACACCATCCTCATTCCCGCCATGACGTGCACCTTCTCCCCTGAACAGATCACTGCCCTCTCCGCCCCGCTGGATCGCGCCAAGGTGCGCCAGCGAGAGCAGGGCCGCAGCTCCGTCAGCTATCTGGAGGGCTGGCAGGTGATCGCCGAGGCCAACCGCATCTTTGGTTTTGACGGCTGGCAGCGCGAAACCGTCGCCCTTCGCTGCGTCAACCAGAGCGAACGCCTCATCGGTGCCAGAGGCACGAGCCGGGACCAGCGCCCTGGCTGGGGTGTCACCTACACCGCCCGGGTGCGCATCACCGTCGGCGAGGGCTCAGGGGTCCAAGTGATCCGGGAAGGCAGCGGCGCTGGCCACGGCATCGATACCGACCTGGGCCAGGCCCATGAATCCGCTCTCAAAGAGGCGGAAACCGATGCAATGAAGCGGGCGCTGATGACCTTTGGGAATCCCTTCGGGCTCGCCTTGTATGACAAACAGCAGCGGGAGGTGACCAGCTCAGCAGGGCCGAGCAGCGCTCCTCCGCCTGCCAGCGCCAGCAACGGCACGCGATCGATCCATCGCCGCCCCACGCCTGCTGCCCCAAGCGCCAGCAACGATCCCGGCCTGACGCCGCTCGACCCGGCCGTCATCCGCCAGGTCCTGGGCACCTTGCGCGGACTGCCCCGGCCGGTGCTGGAAGGGTTCACCAAGGCCTTCCGCAAGCGATTCCAGGTGCCGGAGGAAGCCACCTCGATCGCCGATCGGATCCTGCAGAAGCGGCATCACGACTGGATCGAGACCTACCTGGTGCAGCACCAGCAGGTGGCAGCATGACCACGAGCATTGCAAAGGAGCGGAAAGGCAAGAAATCTGCTCGTCCTGGAGTTTGAGTTCGACCTGCTCTTGCTTTCCGGCAAGGCCCTGGTGAAGGCGCTCCGATCTGGACGGTGTCCGTCGAACCCTTCGGCAGCGGCCTCCCGGCGCCACAGGAGAGCAGCTGAATCAGCTCAGGCCCAGCTCCTGCATCCGCTGCCAGAAAGAGCTCTTGCGGCCATGGCCCGTGCGGATGGCGGCCATGTAGGCCTGGTGGCTGGGGATATCGCCCCAGGCAGCGATGCGCTTGCTGAGCAGCCCACAGCTCTGTAGGTGGCGGGCCGCATGGCCGTAGCGGCTGGAGCGGGCTTCGGCGAGGCTGAAGTCGACCATCGAGCGCAGGGCCAGGGTGGCCGCCAGGGGGCAGGGCCTATTAAAAGTCTGGCCCAGTAGGCCTGGCTGATCCTGTCAGCATGGGATTCGGTCCACGGGAATGGTCCTTTTCCCATGCCCGTCTCTTCCGATCCAGGCCAGCTTGACGCTCCTGCCGA
>NZ_JAGQBY010000084.1:0-14134 GCF_024345875.1 Synechococcus sp. EJ6-Ellesmere | reverse complement strand
GGATGTGGCGCCACGGGAAACCATCCCCGCCACGGCCCTAGCCATCGCGGTGGTGATGATCGGACTGCTGCCCGCAGGCCTCGGCCGGCTGAGTGAGAGCACCAGCACGGCGATTGCCAACGTGCCGCCCCTGGTGTCGGCCCTGCAGGCAGGGGGGCTGGGCTGATGCCGATCATTCCAGGCGAGCTGGTTTACAGCGGTGGCATGCCCAGCGCCGCTGAACTGGACGCGAAACTTCTTGCCGGCGAGACCCTTCTGGCGAACACGCCCGACCACCTGATCGAGGTGGTGGATGTGCTCAAGAGCTACGGCGAGGTGCTCGATGCCTACAGCACCAACCTGATCTATCAGGCCGAGAAGCAGTTCCTGCTGCCCTTCCCGCTGTTCAAGTACCTCGATGGCCACAACAGCCCGGCCAGAATCTGGCGCCACCTGAACCACGATCGGATCAACTTCGAGTACGCCGAGTACTGCATGAAGACGATGCTCTGGCATGGCACCGGCGGCCTCGATGCCTACCTGGATTCGGAGGCCTTTGCCGAGAACTGCGCCGCGATCATCCGCCGCAAGACCCGCCGCGATCCACTGCTGGCGGTGCTCCATCCCCTGTTTCCGGGTTTCCTGATCGAGCTGATCCGCACGGCGGCCACCACCCACGCCCTTGGTCAGTTCTGGCGGGTGATGAGCGATCTGTTCCTCGATCTGGCACGCGCCGAAGCCGATGGACGCGTGGACTCGATCGATGCCGTGGTGGAGTTCATCAAGGATGGCCTGGTGGCCGCCGCCGCCAACCCAATCACCTACGGGGTGGAGGTGATTGGCGAGCACCTCTGGGTGCTTCCACCGAAGGCGGGTCTCACCTTCCTGATGGATGTGGCCGTGCCCTACGTGGAAGCGGTGTTCCTGCGGGGCACGCCGTTCCTGGGCACGGTGAGCTTCAACGCCCAGGCCCACCAGATCTCGCCTGATCAGGCCCAGTTCGCCTACGGCGCCCTCTACGCCGACCCGCTGCCGAGCATGGGGGCGGGCATTCCGCCCAGCCTGCTCATGCAGGACATGTACCGCCACCTGCCGGAGCGGCTGCACAGCTGGTACCACCAGCGCACCCGGGGTGAGGGCGATGTGCGCGTGAAGATCTGCATGAGCTTCCAGAAGTCGATGTTCTGTGTGACCAATGCCGCCATCCGTGGCACCTTCCCCCATCCGCTCAGCAGCACCGATCCGGCCGAGCAGGCGGCCAACCGGGCCTACGCCGCCGCCTGGTCCGGCCGGCTGGCGGTGGCCCGCACCGATTGCCTGGATCCCAGCAGCTGAGCCAGGGGCCGTACCCATCGTCTGACCTAGCCTCAACACCATGGACCAGCCCTGGACGCCGCGCCCCAAACCCGAGCAGGCCGACCGGCTCGAGCGGCGCATCGAGTTCGAGGATTACGCCAGCAACCGCGCGTTCCTCGATCGCCTCAATGACTTCTGTGAACAGCAGGGGCGCTTCCCCGATCTGAGCTTCGGGAGCACCTACGTGAACATCACTGTTCGGCCCGTCGACGACGACACCCCGATCGCCGCCGCCGATCACGACTTCGCCGCGGGCATCGATGACCTCCTCGCCTGATCCCATCGCCACCGCGGCGGAAGCCGAAGGCTCCGTAACGGAGAACCTCGATGCCCCGGTGAACTTAGAGGCCGCCTATGAAGCCGCCAATGTTCAGGAGGTGCTCAACCAGCTTGATACCGAGTTGATCGGCCTGCGCCCGGTGAAGACCAGAATCCGTGAGATCGCCGCGCTGCTGGTGGTGGAGCGGGCCCGCAAGCAGGTGGGCCTCACCACGGCAGCCCCGAGCCTGCACATGTCGTTCACGGGCCGGCCGGGCACCGGCAAGACCACCGTGGCCGAACGCATGTCCGAGATCCTGCACCGGCTGGGATACGTGCGCAAGGGCCATCTTGTGACCGCCACCCGGGATGATCTTGTGGGTCAGTACATCGGCCACACCGCTCCCAAAACCCGCGAAATGCTCAAGAAGGCGATGGGCGGCGTGCTGTTCATCGATGAGGCCTACTATCTCTACCGGCCCGAGAATGAACGAGATTACGGATCCGAATCCATCGAGATTCTACTGCAGGTTATGGAGAATAACCGCGACGATCTGGTGGTGATCTTTGCTGGCTACAAGGATAAAATGGATATTTTTTACCAATCTAATCCTGGCCTCTCCTCACGGGTGGCCAATCACATCGATTTTCCTGATTATACCGCCGTCGAACTGCTGGCCATCGCCCAACTTATCCTAGCCACCGAGAGCTACCGTTTCGGCGAGGACGCCAAGGCCGCCTTCTACGAATACATCCAGCGGCGCATGCAGCTGCCCTTCTTCGCCAATGCCCGCTCGATCCGCAATGCCATCGACCGGGCGCGCATGCGTCAGGCCAATCGGCTCTTCAACCACATGGGGCGTGGCCTGACCAAGCTGGATCTGATCACGATCCAGGCCGAGGACATCACCGCCAGCCGGGTGTTCAAGGGGGAAGTGGAAGGGCTCGACCCCAGCCTGCCGCTCACCTGAAGGTCAGCGCCGGCGGCGGCTGTCGATCTGGAGCAGATCCCGCACCTGCTGCAACTGGCGGGCCAGAGAGGGATCAATCGCCAGCTTTTTCTCAATCTGCTCCACCGCATACATCACGGTGCTGTGGTCCTTGCCGCCGAAGACATCACCGATGCGGGGGAGGCTCAGGTCGGTGCTCTGGCGCAGCAGGTACATCCCCACCTGGCGGGCCTGGCTGACCGCCCGTTTTCGGCTGCTGCTGCGCATCTCCTCTCCGCTCACCCCGAACACCTCCGCCACCTTCTCGACCACCTGCTGTGGGGTGACCTGCACCTCGTTGCCCACCGGATCGAGCATCGGCGCCACCGATTCCACCGTCATCGGCAGACCGGTGATCGAGGCAAAGGCCACTGCCCGCGTCAGGGCGCCCTCCAGTTCTCGGATATTTGAAGTGAAGCGGCCGGCCAGGTACTGGATCAGATCACGGGGCAGGGCCATGCGCTCCTGCTCCGCTTTCTTGTGCAGGATCGCCATGCGCGTTTCCAGATCAGGCGCCTGGATGTCGGCGATCAGGCCCATGGAGAAGCGGGAGATCAGCCGCTCCTGCAGCCGCGGGATCTGGCTGGGGGGCCGGTCGCTGGCGATCACAATCTGGCGGCCGGCCTCATGCAGGGCATTGAAGGTGTGGAAGAACTCTTCCTGGGTGTATTCCTTGCCCTCGATGAACTGGATGTCGTCCACCAGAATCAGATCGGCGGCGCGGTAGCGGTCGCGGAACTTCTGCATCCCGTCCTTACGGATGGCCTGGATCAGGTCGTTGGTGAAGGTTTCGGTTGACACGTAGAAAACCCGGGCCTCCGGATCGATCTCCAGGCGGTAGTGGCCGATCGCCTGCATCAGGTGGGTCTTACCCAGGCCGACGCCTCCGCAGAGGAAAAGCGGATTGAACTCCCGCCCGGGCGCCTCGGCCACCGCAAGGGCCGCCGCGTGGGCCATGCGGCTGTTCGGCCCCACCACGAAGCGGTTGAAGACATAACGAGGGTTGAGCCCCGGAGCCGGGCGACGGGGCGTCTCGCCGCTGGCGGTGGGACCGGCGGGCCCTGCAGTGGCCCGCAGCACCGCCCCCGGTGAGGCCCCGGCGACGGTCTTCTGGGCTGCTCCGGGACGCTCGGCCGGGGTGGAGCCATTCAGGGCCCCATCCAGCTCCTGCACGGCGGCTGTGCCCACCTCCACCTGAATGGCGTGGCCGGCGAGATCGGTGGCCACTGCGGCGATCATGACCAGATAGTTTTTGCGCAGCCAGCCACTGGCGAAGCTGTTGGGGGCCTCCAGCTGCAGCTGGCCGTCGGCATAACCAGTGCAGCGGGCCGGCCGGATCCAGGTCTCGAAGGTGGGCTTGCTGAGGTTGGCCTGCAGTGCCCCCTGGACCCGGTGCCACAGCTCCTGACCCTGCTGCACCGTCCACTCCTCGCTCGGCAAGTGGCCGAATATAGGCAGCTTCCCCGACCCGCACGGTCTTTAATGAATCGCTTCGCGGCTCCGCTCCGCTCCACAGCCATGACTTCCCATTGCGCCCCTGGCCTCCCGTCGCCCCGCCGACGGGCCCTGGCCGCCGCCGGCCTCTGTGGACTCCTGCTGGGCAGTTGCGCGATCCCCCTGCCGAACATGCCGGGATTCCCCAAGCGCGGCGCCCCCGCTCCGGGGCCCCGGGTCAGTGACGCCCCCCCCGCAGCACCCATGCAGGCGGGCAACAATTTCATTGTGAATGCGGTTGAGAAGGTCGGTCCCGCCGTGGTGCGCATCGATACGGTCAAACGGGTGATCAATCCCCTCGGGGGCCTCTTCGGCGGAGGTCCTTCGATCCAGCAGCAGCAAGGCCAGGGGTCGGGTTTCATCACCCGCTCCGACGGGGTGATTCTCACCAACGCCCACGTGGTGGAGGGCACCGCCGAGGTGACGGTGACCCTGCCGGATGGACGCAGCTTCAATGGCAAGGTGCTTGGCGCCGATCCCCTCACCGACATCGCCGTGGTTCGGGTGGTGGCCCAGAAGCTTCCAGTGGCTCCCCTGGGGGACTCCAGCAAGGTGCGGCCCGGTGAGTGGGCGATTGCCATCGGCAACCCCCTCGGCCTCGACAACACGGTGACCGTGGGCATCATCAGTGCCATCCAGCGCACCAACGCCATCGGTGAAGGCCAGCGTGTGCCTTACATCCAGACGGATGCGGCGGTGAACCCGGGCAACAGCGGCGGCCCACTGATCAACGACCGCGGTCAGGTGATCGGCGTGAACACCGCTATCCGCCAGGCGCCGGGAGCGGGCCTGAGCTTCGCGATCCCGATCAACCTGGGCAAGCAGATCGCCGCCCAGATCCTGGAGAAGGGACGAGCCTCCCACCCCTACATCGGTGTGCGCCTGCAGGCGCTCACGCCCCAGCTGGCGCGGGAGATCAATGCCACCTCCAGCGAATGCCGCCTTCCGGAAATCGATGGAGTCGTGGTGGTGGAGGTGCTCAAGGGCAGCCCGGCAGCCAAGGCGGGCCTGCAGCCCTGCGACCTGATCGAGACCGTGGGTGGCAAGGCGGTGAAGAACCCCTCCGAGGTTCAGGTGGCCGTCGATCAGGGCAAGGTCGGCCAGCCGCTGATGATCAGCATCAAGCGGGGCAGCAGCAGCCGCGACGTCACCCTCGAGCCGGCGGAGCTGCGCTCCAGCGAGTGAGCCTGCTGACGCTGAGCCATCCCAGACGGCAGCTGGTGGTGATGGCCCGCTGGCCGGCGGCCGGCCGTTGCAAGAGCCGCCTGGGGGTCGGCATCGGCCGGGCGGCCGCCGCCCGGATCCAGCGGCGGCTGAGCGAGCACACCCTGGCGACAGCCCGGCAGGTGGACGGCGCTGAGCTCGTCCTGGCCGTGAGCGGTCTGGGGCCCCGGGGGGCGCGGCGCTGGGGCCACAGCCTCGGAGTCCACCGGTCCGTTCTGCAGGGGGACGGCGGCCTGGGAAGCCGGATGGCCAGGCAGCTGGCGCGGGCCTTCGGCGAGGGGGCCCAGCAGGTTCTGCTGATCGGCACCGACCTGCCCCTGCTGGCCAGCAATGATCTGGAGGCGGCGTTTGCGGCTTTCGCCAGCAGCTCCCTGGTGCTCGGGCCAGCCAGCGATGGGGGTTACTGGCTGATCGGGCTGAAGGGGTGCCGGCTCAGCCTGCTCAGCGGAATCCCCTGGGGCAGCGCTGATGTTCTCCGCCTGACCCTGGAGCGAGCCGCTGCGGAGGGCCTGGAGCCGGCCCTGCTGGCGCAGCGCAGCGATCTCGACCGTCCCGGGGACCTGGAGCCCTGGCTGGGGTGAGGGCAATTGCTGCGCCATCTGCAGCCGGTGCCCCCCTGGCGGTGGTGATCCCGGCATTGAACGAGGCGGAACACCTGCCGGCTCTGCTGGCGGATCTGGCCACGGCCCCCACCGAACTGGTCGAGAGCTGCCTGGTGGTGGATGGGGGCAGCCACGACGGCAGCCCCCGCCTCTCGGCCCTGGCGGGCGCGCGGGTGCTGCAGGTGACGGGGGGGAGGGGCTGTCAGCTGGCCGCGGGGGTGGCTAGCAGCGGTGCCCCCTGGCTGCTGTTGCTGCATGCCGACCTGCGCCTGGCGGCGGGATGGTGGGTGGCGGTGCAACGGGCCATGGCCGCCCCTGAGGCCCCCTGGTGCTTCCGTCTTGGAATCGAGGGGGCAGACCCTGGCCTGCGCCTGGTGGAGTGGGGAGTGCGGCTGCGCAGTGGCCCCGGTCAGCTGCCCTACGGCGATCAGGGGCTGCTGCTGCCGCGGCGTCTGCTGGAGCGGGCCGGCGGTCTTCGGGCCCTGCCCCTGATGGAGGACCTCGATCTGGTGCTGCGCCTGCGCCAGCTGGGCCCCATCCGCGACCTGGGGCTGCCGGTACGGGTGGATGGACGGCGCTGGCGGCAGCTGGGGATCTGGGGCACGGCCTGGCGCAATGCCCGGCTGCGGCGCGCCTGGCGCAGAGGCGCCGATCCAGCGGACCTGGCGGCGCGGTACTACGAGGCCTGAGCAGACTGGTGGCCCCTGTGGAGCATCAGGGGGAATACCAGAAGGCGCAGCGCCGCTCGTGGGGTTCCAGCTCCCACCCCTGCGACTGATAAAAACCCACCACTTCAGGATCGGCGAAGAGGCTGACCCGGTCCACCTCCATCAGCCTGAGCTGCTCAAGCACGTAGTCCATCAGTTGCCGTCCCAGCCCGGCACCTTGATAGAGCGGATGCACGGCCACATCCCAGACCGTGGCCTCCATCACCCCATCCCCGGTGCAGCGGGCGAAGCCGACCAGGCGCGGCACCCGCGGATCATGGCGCCAGAGGCCCACCCGCAGCAGGCTGTGCTGCAGGGCCTTGCGCACCCTGCGGATCGGACGGCGGCTCCAGCCGACGGCATCGCAGAGCTGCTCCAGTTCCACCAGATCGATCTCCCGCTCCAGACTGAGCACCAGCTCCAGCTGGGGGTTCGGACTGGGGCAACGGCGCCAACCGGAGCCGTAGAAGCTGGAGAGGAGCGGGTCTGTGTCCAAACCAGACGGCCGAGGCAACGCATTGGCACGATCCTGCCCGATCGAGGGCATTCCAGGGCAGGCTGGTGGAAGACCCCCTGAAGGGATTGGTTGCACGCCCCCAGGCCTTGGAACCCGACCAGACCGGGGTTCTGCTGGTGGGCCTGCACGGCTGGATGCTCTCCGGCAGGCTCTGGGACCCGCTGAGCGCTGAACTGCAGAACCGCTGGCGTCTGTGGTGCCCTGATCTGCCGGGCTTCGGAGCGGAACCGCGCCCGGCAGGCCTGCAACCCAGCCTGGCCAGCTACGGGCGCTGGGTGAGCGAGGCCTGCCGCCGGATCGATCCCGACTCACCCGTGGTGCTGATGGGCCATTCCCTGGGGGGAAGCATCGCCCTGCATGCAGCCGGGTCCCTGGGGTCGCGGCTGCGGGGGGTGATCCAGATCGCCGCCGGCGGCGGTGTGTATCAACCCAGGGCCTTTGCTCGGGTGCGGCGGGGGGGCTCCCTGGTCCTGCGCTTCCGCCCAGGCTGGCTGGCTGGGCTGCCGGGCACCGAGGCGATCCGCAGCCCACTGGTTGCGGAAGCGCGTGCGGCCCAGGGCCTGCTGGCCTGTAGCACGAACCGCGGCGCCGTCAGCCAGCTGCCTTCACTCACCGCCGCCCTGCGTGTACCGAGCCTCTGGATCGTGGGCAGCCAGGATCAGGTGATGGCTCCCCGCTATGTGCGACATCTGGCCGGCTATGCCCCAGACCACGAGCTGGCTGTGATCCCCGACTGCGGTCACCTGCCGATGAGGGAGTGTCCCCGCCAGCTGGCTGCCCTGATCGACGCCTGGCTGGAGAGGCTGCCCTGATCCCCAAGAGGTCGCTGAAAACCCGCCCACCTCTGCGAAAATGGGGTAACTGCCCCAGTCGCGTTTCGAGGTCAGCTGGTGCGCAGCGGCTCCCTGTTCTCCTACGTGTCGATCGAGAAGCGGATCCTGACTCTCGATCGCCTCAACCCCAGCTGCTGTGAGCTGTACGCCTCAGAAGGGCCCCATCGGTGCCGCCGGAGCGACTGCTGCTGGTAGTAGTAGGAACGGGAATGCAGGCTAAAAACGATTGCAGCACAGGGGATCTGGAACAGGAACCAGTTCATATGGCCCGCCCAGGGTTAACGACGTGAGGGGCCGAATCTGTCCAATAAAAGGCATCCATCTCACAGGTTCAGGTCACCCTCCCGATCGCTTCGGCCACGGTCTGCGGGATCTGCCCCACGTTGCTGCCGATTCGCAACCGGTTCTGCAGATAGCGACGGGTTTTCTTGCCATCGGGGGCCTCAGCCCTCTCCGTCACCGTTCAGTTCGATCCGCGTCCACCACGCCGCCAAGGCCATAAGGGCCTACCCGCCAACGTTGAGCAAACGATCGAGCCGTAGTTGATGGTCGGCGCTGGTGAGCCGCCTGTAGGCCAGGCCAACGACTCCGAACACCCCCAGCGCCGTCGCCGAAGCGATCATGAACAGGATCACAATCTGGTAGCGAACGGCCGCCTCCGGCGTCGCCCCCTGGAGGATCTGGCCAGTCATCATCCCCGGCAGGCTTACCAGCCCCATCACCATCATCGAATTGATCGTGGGGATCATCGCCACGCGGATGGCGTCGCGCACCACCTCCTGGCAGGCCTCCCAACGGGTCGCCCCCAGGGCCAGGGCCGTCTCCACCCGATCGCGCCCGTTGCGCAACCCCTCCATGAAGCGATCGAGTCCCAGGGAGATGCCGTTGAGCGTGTTGCCCAACACCATCCCCAGCAGGGGGATCAGATATTGGGGGTCGTACCAGGGCTGGGGCTGGATCAGCCCCGTCACCGCCAGGCCAGTCACCAGCGCCGAGGAGGCCATCACCGACAGCAGGCTGTTGAGGTAGATGCCAGCGAAGCGGCGCCGGGTGCGCTGAACGGCCGAAACCCCCGCGATCATGGCCATCGCCGCCCCCACCAGCACGATCAGCGGCGCATTGTCCTGGCGGAACAGCCACTCGAGCACGAAGCCCACCAGCAGCAGCTGCACCACCATGCGCAGGGAGGCCACCAGCAGGCTGCGAGCCAGGCCCAGGCGCAGCGCCGCCGAAAGCCCCACGTTCACCAGGATCAGCAGGGCGGAAAGCGCCAGGCGGCCATCGCTGATCGTCAGGGCTCCGGAACTCAAGGGGGTCACAGGCGGAGCTCCAGTGTCCGGGTGGCGAAGCGTTGGATCTGCTCGCTGTCGTGGCTGGTGAACACGGCGGCGCGCGGGCCTGCGGCGAGCCACTCGATCAGCAGGGCCTCGAGCGCGGCGGTGGTGGCCCCATCGAGGGAGGCGGTGGGTTCATCCAGCAGCAGCACGGTGGGATCGAATTGCAAGGCCCGCAGCAGCGCCATCAGCTGCAGCTCGCCGCCAGAGAGCCGCTCGGCGTCGTAGGCCAGGAACGATGGATCGCGCCCCAGGGCTGCCAACCATCCCTTGATCCGCTCGCGCCGCCAGCCCCCACGCCCGCGCAACTCCTGGAAATTCCAAGGTGAGCGCAGGTTCGCCTCAACCGTGCCCCCATGGGCGACGGGCCGCTGGGTGAGATACAGCACCATCGAGCGCCAGCGGGGTAACCCCCAGGATGTCGGCGTGCGCCCCTGCAGGCTGATCGTGCCGTCCTGCAGAGGGTCGAGCATGGCCAGGGCGCGCAGCAACAAGGTCTTGCCCGCCCCCGAGGGCGCCACCAGCCCCAGGCGCTCACCGGCAACCAGCTCCAGATCGAGTTGGCTCCAGAGGAGTCGATCCCCCAACTGACGCTTGAGCTCCTCGGCGCTCAGGAGCAGGGGGCGGTCCAAGGCGCGATGACAAGACAGGACTCACTTTGATCGAAGCCGCCGAGGTGAACGCCAACAGAACCAATCACGACTGCGTTGGTGTTCAGGCCTCCTGGCTCGGATCCCATCGGTGTCAAGGCGTCGCGTGTTGGCTTACAGCACGATTTGTTGGTTCGTCAGCGGTGCCGGCATCTGGCTCAATGCCAGCCCCACCACGCTTTTCCGGCCATTCCGTTCCAGCGGTTGCCTGAGTCCCGCAGCGAGCGCCTCACGGCGGTGCTGAAACGGCATGGCTTGGAGCCTCTGCCCCGCTTCCGTCACTTCGGGAAGCGGCACTGTCAGGGAGGCCTGGAGATTCAGACGACGCTCGCTCCAAACTCCCCTGCTATGCGTCCGGCCCTATAACAGTTCTAGGAACGATCGCCATCGGCCGCTCTTGGGCTGGCTGAGTGTGGAGTTCTCCAGCCAGTGCCACCGCCATGGGATACCAACCAATCGATAGGACTGGATGGCGCTTGTTCAACAAGCCACGTTGCTGAACAACGACTGCTCGATCATAAGTTGCTTACTTTGACGCTGCCGAAAGCAGGGCATCCTTTAGCCTGTCAGAATCGGCAACAGCATCAGTGCCAGGACCTTCACCAGTATTCCCCAGAAGCTCAGGCTTTTCAGCAAAAGACTCGATCAGAGCAGAGAAGAAGCTTTCTTGCTCATTGAGCATCTTCGTCTCCATGGTGCCTAACCTTCCACCGATGCACCAACGAACAGATCCATCAATACCTGTGATGACCACCCCTGGACGCTGAGAAAGTGCACCATGAATCGCTAAGGGATCGTCAGAGGAAAAGAATTGATCGGCTTCTTCTGGGGTGCAGCGGATCAAGGTTGCCTCTTGAGCTAATGGATGGAAACGTCTCAGAACCTCCGGCGTCGGCCTAGAGCCTGGCTCTAGGCCCCAGGACTCAGGGTGCCAGGCCACGTCAAGGGCGATGGCAACTCCATGTGGAATCGCACGCTCAAGAACCATCGTCAGCGTTGTGCTCTCTGTTGCCCCAACAAGGGAGTTGCTGGTGATCAGTAGCCAAGATGTTTTTGAGACATCTGGCATCAAGGTTTCAACCAGGCCCGCAGGTGTTTGATGGGAAGCGTAGGCTTCGCCAAAAACGGCTGAAAAATCAATAACAGCTGGCATGTGTGGATCGCTCATTGCAGTGGATAACTTCATGGAAGAAGCTAAGGGGCTGAAAGTCCTATTGTAAATTCGACATTTCAAGCAAGGGCAAAAGCAAGATCACCCCATACCCCCAGGCCTGAATTGGGCTTGAGTTTCAGTTACTCCGTTCCACAAACTCGTGGAATCGAGTGGCTAAGTCCTGGAGCAGATGATCTGTCTGGATCAGCAGAGTTTCCCAGTTCTCTTGGGTCGCTCGTCGCAAGCTCTCCACCTGAGCAAAGGCTTGATCTCGGGCCTCGGTCAGCTCAATCACTCGTTTTTCGGTTTCGACGCGGAGTTCCGACGACACACTTTGCAGTGCCTGCTGGAGTTGCTCGATCTGTTGTGACCAAGCCTCAATCTGTGCCTGCTTCTTATCGAGAATGGCTTGCCTGAGACGCTCATCCACTTGGCTTTGACCTTCAACTTGGTTGCCGATGGGCCGCTGAGTTGTGTTGGTCATTGTGCTACCTCTTTGTATTTGGCAATGGACACGCTTAATTGCGGGTGACTAGAAAGGGTCAGCAAATCCCTTGGCCATCTAGAATTGCCTGCAATGCATAAAAAGAACATATTCAGATCTGAATCGGAGAGCTTGAACCGATTGTGTGGCTCACCACAAAACTGATTGAAGAACCGATCCAATGGAGCGACTTTTAGTTGGTGGCGTCGTGCACTGCATCTTTCAGGTCTTCCAGGGCATGTTCACCGCTGGCCTGGGCTTGCTTGGCCTTGCCCGCCAGCTGATCCTTCTTGTCACCGGTGATGTTGCCAATGGTCTCCTGAGCCTTGCCTTCGATGTTCTTGGCGGTGGCTTTCATGTCTTTCCCCAAACCCATGACTGACTCCTTTGTGGGTGCTCACATCCATGTGATACGGATGTGTCCTCCAAGTCTGCTCAGGAACACGATCATTGATTCACTAACGACCTTTCGTCTTCCTTAAGTTCTCCTGCATTAAATCCGAAGCATTGAAGATTTTTCTCAGACATCCTCTGATCTGGCCGAATTGATGCGCATCTTCAGCAGTTCTGCTTCATTTCAGTGGATCCGTGCAGAGCACTCCCCATGAAGGATCGAAACGCCGGGCGCAACGTTGCATGGAGGCGGTACAGGACGCGGGCAGGCTGGTGAACGCCCGGGGCAGGCCGGCAGGCCGGCAGCAGCTCCGCCCCCACAACACACGATTCAAGCCCAGTGGCCTCCTCGCCGGGCTTCGTTGTGTCCTCGGGTGCTGGACACGGCCCCGGAGGCACCAGAATGGGTCACACTTCCCTGAGCAAGGAGAGGCCATGACCACCACCCTGGAGAAACCGACCGCGCTCCAGTGCGCCTGTCCGGGTTGTCACTGCACGGTGAAAACGGACACGGCATTCCGCAGCGGCACCTTGCTCTTCTGCAGCGACGCCTGCGCCACGGGGCACCCCAACGGCGAGCCCTGCCACGCCGGCTGCGGCTGCGAATGCCATGGCTGAACCTTGCTCCACCTCCCGCAGGACCGATCCCCCTGGAGCTGCAGGCCGGCGTGCACCTCGGCACTAGCGCAGGTTGTTGCCCTTACCGGGTGTCAGGCAACAGCGACAACCGGCCCGGATGCAGCGGCGTGTCCATGGTGCCGGCGCCAATCAGATCACACGACCTGATGCACGCCACCACCCTGCCGAACCATGAACGACCTGCCCGCCTGGAATCATCTCCTCCAGCACTACGTGGACCGGGCGGGCCGGGTGGATTACGAAGCCTGGAGAACCCATCACCCCGAGACCCTCAGCCGCTGGCTGGCCAGGCAATCTGCTGATTCCCACGGCCGACAGGATCACATCGCCCACTGGATCAACCTCTACAACGCTTTCACAATCCAGTCGGTGCTCTCGGCCTATCCAATCGCGTCGATCCGCCCCACCCTGATCGGGCTGCCGAACTGGATCGCGTTCCTGCGATTCTTCCAGCGGCGCGTGCATCGCCTTGGCAATGAGTTCTTCAGCCTGGCGCAGATCGAAAACAGGATGCTGCGCCAGCGCACTGGTGATCCCCGCATCCACTTCGCGATCGTCTGCGCCTCGGTTGGTTGTCCGCTGCTGCGCCATGAGGCCTACACGCCGGAGCGGGTGGACGAGCAACTGGAGCAGGATGTGACCCGCTTCATCAACAACCCTGCCAAGGTGCGATTCGATGCTGAGAGGGGCGTTCTGTACTGCAGCAAGATCTTCCGGTGGTACAAGGCTGATTTCCTGGCGGTGGCGCCTTCCCTGCCCGACTACATCCTTCCCCGCCTGAGCGGCGTTTCGGTACAGGATCATCAACCCCGGGTCGCGTTTTTGCCCTACGACTGGAGCCTGAATCAGCGGATGTCCTCGTAGAGGCGCTTCAGGGGTGCTGGTGGCATGCCCAGACCCCAGAGCATGCCGATGGAGAGATAGATCGCAGCGGCCTTGCCTGCGCCCCAGCGCTGCACCCGCCGGTCGGAACTGATCACCACCCGGTTGATCAGCCGGATGCGTCCCTGCTTCAGCAGCCGCAGGCAGAGATCGCCGTCCTCCAGGATCGGCAGAGCTTCGTTGAAGCCACCGACCGCCCAGAAGGTTTGCCGACGACAGATTATCACCTGATCGCCGAACAGCAGACGCAGTCCGCGCCAGTACAGGTGTGGGCGAAACAGCAAAGGCGCCAGATGGGTCTTGAGCAGGTTCAGGGCCGAAATCCCCCAACGGGTGGTGTCATCGCCACTCATCAGCGACACGAAGCCCGCCCCAGCGATGGCCCGGTCCTCCAGCACCCGCTCCGCGATCGCCACCAGATCGGTGGGAACGAGGGTGTCGGCATGCAGAAAACAGAGCAGGCTGCCGCGGGCCTGCCGCGCGCCTGCATTCATCTGGATCGCCCGGCGCGCTGATTCGCAGGTGAAGACCGCCACACCCGCAGCGGTGGCGATCGCCCGCGTGGCGTCGCAGCTGCGTCCATCCACTACCAGCACTTCGAGGGCCGGTGGATCGAGGGCACGCACATTCGCCAGCGTGC
>NZ_JAGQBY010000083.1:0-14172 GCF_024345875.1 Synechococcus sp. EJ6-Ellesmere | reverse complement strand
GTGCTCCGAACAGGGTCACAGACCGGCCCACCTCTTGCCACGACTGACGCTTGAAGAGCTGAGCCGTCAGCACCGGCTACGCCGGTGCTGCTCCTCCTGAATTACACCACTTGCTGGGACGCTGCTCTGGTCATAGATCGGTTTCATGGTCGTCGGTAAGGCCCCCTGGTGGATGGGTCAGACCGAGCGGACTTCTTTCCTGAAAGTGGGGGGTCGCCGCGTTGCTCCTGGCGGCGCCGAACCTTTTGCGAAACCTGCCAACAGCCGCGCTGGCAGGGGTGGTGATTGCTTCAGCGATCACCTTGATCGAGGTGGCTGATCTTTGGCGCATCTATCGGATGCAGCGCTGGGAGTTCTGGCTGTCGATGGTCTGCCTGGCTGGAGTCGCTGTCTTTGGCGCCATTCCTGGCATCGGGCTGGCGATCGTCATTGCCGTGATCGAGTTTCTCTGGGATGGCTGGCGTCCACACTCCGCTGTCCTGGGACGGGTCGATGGTGTCAAGGGCTATCACGACATCGGCCGTTACCCGGAGTCACGCCTGGTCCCTGGGCTGGTTTTGTTCCGGTGGGATGCGCCCTTGTTTTTCGCCAATGCCGAATTCTTCCGGGATCGGGTGATGACGGCCCTGGAGTCATCACCAACTCAGGTGAACTGGCTCGTCGTGGAGGCTGAGCCTGTCACCAGCATCGATGTCACCTCTGCAGACACTCTGGATGAACTGGATCACACCTTGGCGAAGGCCGGAATCATGCTCGGTTTCGCCGAGATGAAAGATCCCGTTAAAGACAAGCTCAAGCGCTTTGGGCTGTTCTCACAATTTGGAGAAGAACGGTTTTTTGCCACGGTTGGGGAGGCCGTCAGCTGTTATCTCAAAGCCCACTGCGTTGATTGGGTTGACTGGGAGGATCAAGCCAAAGCCAGCGCTGACGCTTCCTGCGACCAAGGGACATCCGATGGCGGCTTCAGGCCAGTCGGCGGTTGAGCAGGCCCGCCAGCAGCAGAGCGAGTGCTGTGGTGATCATCACGGTGAGGATCCCGGAGGGCTGCAGCGGGGCGAGACTGAGCAGCTGCTGCAATCCGGGAATGGCCAGCAGCAACAGCCAGAGCCCCAGGCCGATGCCGGCACCGGCGGCGGTGATGCGGCTGTGGGGATCGCCGTTCAGCCACACCAGCCCACCGCCGGCGAGCAGCAGCAGCGAGAACACCAGGCTGCGGTGGGTGGCGGCGTCGGCCTCGGGCCAGAAGACCAGCACCAGGGCGGCCACCATCACCACGGCGCCCTGGGTGAGCGAATGGCGCCAGGTGTCGGGCCCGAACAGGGGAGCCTCCGGCGGGCGGGGAGGCTGCCGCATCAGGCCCGGTGAGGCGGGAAGCGCCTCGAACACCACCGTGCAGGCCGGATCGATCACCAGGTGGAGCAGGGCGATGTGCACCGGCAGCAGGATCAGGGCCTGGCCAGGCAGTAGCAGGGGCACCAGGCCGAGCGCGGCGATCGGCAGGTGAATGGCGAGGGTGTAACCCAGTGCCCGGTGCAGGTTGGCGTCGACCCGCCGGCCCAGTTCCAGGGCGGCCACCAGATCGCTGAAGGTGTCGTCGAGCAGCACCAGATCGGCGGATTCCCGCGCCACGGCCGTGCCGCGCTTGCCCATCGCCACGCCGATGTCGGCGGCCTTGAGGGCCGGGGCGTCGTTGACGCCATCGCCGGTCATCGCCACCACCTCACCGGCGGCCTGCAGCGCACGCACCAGCTGCAGCTTCTGCTGGGGCATCACCCGGGCGAACACCGCCACCTCGCGGATGCTGACAGCCAGGTCCTGTGGCGTGAGGGCGTCCAGCTCCGGGCCGGAGAGCACCGGACCGGGCGGCAAGCCCGCCTGATCGGCGATCGAGCGGGCCGTCACGGGGCTGTCTCCCGTGATCATCACCACGCGAACGCCAGCGCCCCGCGCCGTGGCGATCGCCGCCGGCACATCCGAGCGCAGCGGGTCCGCCAGGGCCAGGAAGCCCACCGGCTCGAACAGGTAGCCGTGCACGTGGTCCGGCAGAGCGTCGCCACCTGCGGATGGCTGACCCTCGTGCACCGGCACGCCATCGAGCCCGCGCGCCACCGCCAGCACCCGCAGACCCCTGGCGGCGAGTTCATCGGCGGCGGCCAGCAGGGCGGTGGTCTGCCCGGCATCGAGGTGACAGAGATCGGCGATCGCCTCGGGAGCTCCCTTGGCGGCCAGCCGCAAGCCGCCGTCGCCGTCGTGCCAGAGGCGGGAGAACACCAGCAGATCGCTCTGCAGGGGGTATTCGCGCTCCAGGGGCCAGTCGGGATGGAGGTGTTCGGTGCCGCCGAGATGGTCGGCGGCCAGACGCTGGATCGCCAGTTCCATCGCATCCACCGGATCACCGCGGCTGGCGAGAACCGCCAGCTCGAGCAGCTGATGAACCGGTTCCTCCAGGGGCTCCCCCGCCTGCCAACCCTCCAGCTGCGGCCAGGTGAGCAGTTGCTGCACCCCCATGCGGTTCTCGGTGAGCGTGCCGGTCTTGTCGACGGCAAGCACCGTGGCGCTGCCGAGGCTCTCCACCGCCGCGGGCCAGCGGGCCAGCACCCCGATCCGGGCCAGGCGCAGGGCGCCGAGGGCCAGGAACAGGGCCAGCACCACGGGAATCTCGTTGGGCAGCACCGCCAGGGCCAGGGCCAGGGCGGCGAGCAGGGCCTGGGGCCAGTCGCCGCTGATCGCTCCCTGGATCACCGCCAGGGCCGCGCAGAGCCCCAGCGCCAGCACGGTGAGGCGCCCGGTGAGGCGACGGGTCTGGCGCTGCAGCCGGGTGGGTGGCGGCTGCACCGTGGCCAGGCTGCTGCCGAGCCGGCCCAGTTCGGTGGCCTCAGCCACGGCCACCACCTCGGCCCAGCCGCGGCCACTGGCCACCAGCGAACCCGCCAGGATCCGCTCCCCGGGCGTGGAGCGGGAGACCGGCAGCGATTCACCGGTGAGCAGGGACTCATCCAGCCACAGCCCCACCCCCTCGCTGAGGGCGGCATCGGCCGCCACCCGATCGCCTTCTTCCAGCCGTAGCAGATCGCCCACACGCACCTGCTCGGCCGGCAGGTCCAGCTCCTGGCCGTCGCGGCGCACGTGGGCGCGGGGCGCCGACAGGCGGGCCAGCTCGGCCAGGGCACGGTTGCTGCGCTGCTGCTGGACGGCATCGAGCAGGCTGATGCCCACCACGAACACCAGCAGGATGCCGCCATCGACCCATTCCCCGATCACGCCATAGATCAGGGCACAGGCCAGCAGCAGCAGGTTGGTGGGCTCCAGCCAGCTCATCTCGGCTCCGCTCGTGCCTTCCCTCTAGCGGGATCTGCCGGCCAGGGCGATCAATCCCTGCCCTTTCTGTCGATTCCGACCAAATCCAAGCTGGCGGCTCAGGAGGCGAAGTGGGTGATCGTGCGCAGACCAGCGAGCTTGCGCACGCGCCGCGCGTCGGCGGGGGCCAGGTCCAGCCGCACCTCCACCACACCGTCGCCGCGGGCCCCATCGGCAGGGCTCACCCGGCTCACCCGCGCCGAGAGGGTGCCGGGGAAGGCGCCACTGAGGCTGTTGATCCGGGCGGCCTGGCCCAGGTTGATGCGGGCGAGGTCGCTGTCGGCGACCTCGGCGACGGCCTCGAGCCGGTCACTGGTGCTCAGCTCTAGAATGCCCATCACGCCGGGCCGTTCCCCGACGCGGGCGTAGAGGCGCATCACCTTGCCGGCCACGGGGGCACGCAATTCGCTGTTCCCCAGATCGGCGTCGGTGCGGGTGATCGCCTGGCGGGTTTCGCTGACGCCGGCCTGCAGTTCGACCAGCTGCTGCTCGCGCTCCAGCAGATCGGCGCGGGCCAGCGCACCGGCCTGCACCAGCGGCCGGTAGCGGTCCACCTCGGCCTCAAGGCTGCCGGCCTGGCGGCTGAGGCTGGCATAGCGGCTCTGCAGCAGCCGACGCTCGGCATGGAGGGCAGGGCCGGTGTCGAACTGGGCCAGCAGCTGGCCGCGCTCAACGAATTCGCCCTCCTTCCCCAGCAGCTGGATCAGACGGGGGCTGTTGCCGGCGGCCGTGACCGGTCCGGCGAGCTTGAGGGTTTCCCCCGCCAGCTCCAACCGGCCGGGCCACGACAGCTCCTTGAACGGCCCGCTGGAGCGCAGCCCATAGGTGAGGCCACCGGCCATCACCATCAGCGCCAGAGCTCCAAAGCCAAGGGTCCACCCCTGCGGAGGTGGACCGCTGCGGCCGCCAATGGCGGTGAGGCGAGGGGCTTTGTTCCGGGGTCGGGGGTCAGGGGCTTGCACAACGCCTCCTTTCATGGGCACCGTAGCCGTGCCGTTCAGGGATGGGACCCGAGGATCCGCGCGGCGGCCACGAGGGTCATTTGCCTTCGTTCACGCCCCGGTTGATCACGCAGCCCGCCGTGGCCCCGATGGCCGCGCCCCCCAGCCTGTTCACGACACTGCCCCGGCTGAGCAGACCACCGGTGGCACCGCCGATCAGGACGCCGTTCCTGCAGCGATCACGGTTGGCTTCAGCCTGCTTCTTCGCGTCCTGCGCCTCAGCCGGCACCATCCACAGCAGGTGAGTTGCCAGCACGAGGGCACGGGCCAATCGACGCTTTACCGACATCCTTGGTGACCAGGGTTCAGGAGTGAGGCCGACGCTACCGAAGCTCTCCGTGGACACCACCCCACAGTTGTGACAGGGTGTGGCCGGCGATCACGAGGGCGCTCACCTTGCTGAGGATCCGGTGAGCAGAAGATCCTGCAGCGCCGATTTCTGCGCCAACCTGTCAAACAGGCTGGCCCCAAAACGCCAGACCGCCCCGCCCACCCCATCACCGGCAGCCATGTCGCCGGGATCGCTCGCTCGCCCTCGTGGCTTTCATGGCTGGCAACACCCCGGCAGCGGAACCGTCCGCTGGCCGGTGGCGGGTGGAAGGGGAGAAGAGGGCTTCACTCTTGCGCAGGGTGATGAACAGCAGGTCGGTGAGGGTGGGCTGGTGACAGAACACGCCTTCGCGCCGGCCGAGTTCAGGCTCGAACGCAGCCTCAACCGGCGTGACACTTGCAAGGTCGCCGCTGAAGGCAACAGGCTCGCCAGGATGATGACCCCAGCGTCAGGGCCATGCCCAGGCAGCTCAACACCCCGAGAGACCAGTGCCGACAACAGTGACGAAAGGAGTGACGACCACCACCTTCGCGGAGTTTGCACAACGGGCCGACTATTCGCTGATGGATTCACTTCATGCGGATCCTCAGGCCAGCGGCGATGGCCACGATCACCAGCCCCGCCAGGTGTTCTCCGGTCATTACGTGCCGGTGATGCCCACGGCGATTCCAACGCCGGAGCTGGTGGCGTACAGCAGAACCCTCTTCCAGGACCTAGGCCTGAGCGAGGCGCTGGCCCACGACGAGCAGTTCCGCCGTCTGTTTTCCGGCGACATCAGCGTGGCGCGGGAGCCGATGCGGCCGTTCGGCTGGGCGACTGGTTATGCCCTCTCGATCTACGGCAGCGAATACATCCAGCAGTGCCCGTTCGGCACCGGCAACGGCTACGGCGATGGCCGAGCTATTTCCGTGTTTGAAGGCGTCTTCAACGGCCGGCGTTGGGAGATGCAGCTGAAAGGCGGTGGCCCGACGCCCTACTGCCGGGGCGCCGATGGACGCGCCGTGCTCCGCTCCAGCGTGCGCGAGTTTCTGGCGCAGGAGTTCATGCACGCCCTGGGGGTGCCCACCTCACGCTCGCTCACGCTGTACATGTCGCGGGCCGAAAGGGTGCGCAGGCCCTGGTACTCGCCGAACTCCCGGTCGTTCGATCCCGACATCCTGGTGGACAACCCAGCGGCGATCACCACACGGGTGGCCCCCTCGTTTCTGCGGGTCGGCCAGCTGGAGCTGTTCGCCCGTCGCGCCCGCAGCGGTGCGCACCCGGATGCGCTGAACGAGCTGCGGATGATCGTGGCGCACCTGATCGAGCGGAACTATCAGCCGGAGATTGATCCGGGTTTGCCCTTCAGCGATCAGGTGGTGGAGCTGGCGGGATTGTTCCGCGGACGGCTCACCTCTCTTGTGGCGAACTGGATCCGCGTGGGCTACTGCCAGGGCAATTTCAACAGCGACAACTGCGCGGCGGGTGGCTACACCCTCGACTACGGACCCTTCGGATTCTGCGAACTGTTCGATCCCCGCTTTCAGCCCTGGACCGGAGGCGGCGAGCATTTCAGCTTCTTCAACCAACCGGTGGCGGCCGAGGCCAACTACCAGATGTTCTGGGCCTCCCTGCGGCTGCTGCTCGAGGGCAACACCGAGGCCCTGGCACGGCTGGATGCGATCCGCGACGGCTTCGCCGCAGCGATGCAGCAGGCGCTCGAGGCCATGTGGGCCAGGAAGCTCGGCCTGCCCACCTACGACGCCGCTCTGGTGGACGAGCTGCTGGAGCTGATGGTGCTCGCCAAGGCCGATTACACGATGGTCTTCCGCAAGCTGTCTGACATTCCAGAGCAACTCGCAACCTTGAAGGAGAGCTTCTATCTCCCCAGTTCTGAGCAGCTCGATGCGCAGTGGACGCACTGGCTGCAACGCTGGCGGGATCGCCTCGCAGCTGCCGGCGAACTCAACGCGACATCCGCAGCGATGAAACGGACCAATCCCAAATACACCTGGCGTGAGTGGCTGGTCGCACCGGCTTATGAACAGGCTGCGCAAGGGGATACCAGCCTGATCCAGGACCTGCAGGAGGTGTTCAGCCATCCCTACGACGAGCAATCAGCGGAGGTGGAGGCGACGTACGACCGCCTGAAGCCCAGGGAATTCTTCAACGCCGGGGGGGTGTCGCACTACAGCTGTTCGTCGTGAGCTGATCACGCTCAGTCCTGCGGAGTGGCGCCGTGCCGATCAGCCGGCAGCGACTACCCGTTCCGCAGGCTCCAGATCAGACCCTGGAGGACGTAGGCCCCCCCGGCCACCAGCAGAACCAGGGCACTGAGACGGGTGAGCGTGGCGCCATGGTGCAGCAGCCTCCGGGAGGCACCCATCAGGCCGGCCCAGAGGCTGGTGGCCGTGATCAGGGCGGTGTACCCCAGGGCGTAGCTCACCATCGTGATCACGGACAACACACCGGAGCCGGTGGCGGCAGCGGCGGCCAGCACCGAGAACAGCACCGGACTGGCGCAGGGAGAGCTGACCAGGGCGAAACCGATGCCCACCAGAAACGGCCCACCGGACGGGGGCAGTTCGGGCATGCGGGGCAGGCGCAGCGGCAGCCAGCCCCCCAGATGGAGGCCCATGGCCAGGATGACCAGCCCCACGGCCAGATGCACCGGGCCGCGGTGGTCCACCACCACGGCCGAGGCGAACGAGGCGACGAGGCCGTAGAGGCTCAGCACCGTGACGGTGCCGGCCACGAAGCCTCCCACCCGCACCACGGCCTGCCGCCGGCTGAGCGGACCGAGGGTGCCGATGAAGCCGAGGTTGAGGGGCAGCATCGCCAGCACGCAGGGCGACACGCTGGCCAGCAGCCCGCCGGCGAACGCTGCCAGCGGAACCACGGTGGGGGAGGGGCTCCGGGCCTCGAACCATTCGGCGTAGGCCTGGGACGCGGACAGGATCGCCTGATCCAGCCGGGCGCCGAGCTGCGGCAGCCCATGCAGAGCCAGCCCCGCCGCCAGGGCCGTCAGGGCCAGCAGCACCAGAGCCGCCGCCCCTCTGCGGCGCAGGGGGGAGCGGATCATCGCCGGATCATCGCCTGAACCTTGTTGATCGCCGCGGTGTAGGCCGCTGCATCGGTGCTGGCCCGGAAGGTCTTCGCCGTGGTGCCTGTGGCCGGGTCGATCACCGCCACCAGGGAGGTCTGGCTGCGGTTGGCTTCCAGGAACTCGCCGAGTCCGAGCGCCCGGGCCCGTTCACGGGAGGCCTTCAAGGTGGCGGCATCGGACACGTCCAAGGTTACGAAGGTGGCCTTGCCGGCCTTGCTCTGCTGCAGAGAGCGGAGGGTCGGGGCGATGGTGCGGCAGGCGGGACACCAGCTGGCGTAGATGTCGACCACTACGGGTCTGCCCTGCAGGGAGGGGGCGAGGGCCCCCGTCTGTTTCTGAGCCACCCAGCCTGCGGCAGCCGGGATCCGGGGTGGGGCGCCGACAGAGACCGAGTCAGGCAGGCCGAAGGGCTGAGAGCTGCCGACGGTGAGCAGCAGGGCGGCAAGGGACAGGGACATCGCGGCGGAGTCGTCGTTCGCCTGATCTACCGGCGAACCTTCCCGGCGGATTGACGGCCCCAGGGCCAGGTCACGTCACCAGCAGCCGGTCGGTCTGGCTGGGTTCGTGCTGCGTGAAGAGGCACGGCAAGACCCGCCAGGATTGGGCAACCTGAAGCCAGCTGGACGAATCCCGGTGCCTCTTCGCTCGGCCACAGAGTTTCCGGTCACGCCCGATGCGGAGGCACTTCAGACGACGTACCAGGAATGCCGCGCAGCCCTCGTCTCGGCCAACCGCTCACGAGGGATCCTCAAGGCGCAGAGCGACCGGCGGGGGGTGGTGATTGCCGAGCTTCAGCGCGAACTGGTGGAGCTGGAGGCGGATCTGGCCGACGAGGCGCGGGCCAAGGCCCGGCTTCATGCCCTGAACGCCAAGCTCGGCACGGTGATCCGTGAACTGGAGGAAACGGGCGACGCGATGGTGGGGCTCATTGACGAGAGCGAGCGCCAGAGCGGCTTCTGGCTCGTGGAGATGTTCCGCCGCTTGATCGAGCAGGCCAAGCGCTGGCGCACGGTGAAAGCCAGGGCCGCGGCGTTGGCTTCAGAAGCAGATGCGGTGCGGACTCCATCCAATCAACTCGGCGAGCGGCCATGAGCGCGGGGCCGTCGATCGCCGATCTTCTGGAGCAGACCAACCGGGACCTGGCGGGCACCGATGCCCGGGTGTACCGGCGGGTGAGCGCGCATCTCCAGCGGACTGGAACTGCTCTGCAGTCCCTGCAGGATCCCGAGTCAGCAGGAGCTCAGGCCACGAAAGCCCTGCTGGGGAAGGGCAGTTTCCTGAAGCAGTCTGTGGCGAGCCTGAAGCGGCTTTGCAAGGAACACGGGATCAAGGGCTGCTCGAAGCTGCAGAAGGCTTCTCTGGCCAAGGTTCTGGAGCACCATGGCGTCACCCCGCCCCCGCCTCCCCTGGAGAGTTTCACGAAGAAGGAACTGGTCGCTCTTGTGAAGCAATTGCTTGGCGATGGTTGAGGGGGGCGGCAGGCAACGGTTGAACAGGCCCTTCGCCGCCGATCCGAATAGCTCGAGCCGATCCAGCCCGCCGGGATCGGCTGCTGCAGCCACCAGCGATTCCCATCGGCCGCTCGCCCTGGTGGCTCTGATAGTCGGCAAATCCCAGGCACAGGAACGGCAGCGTCACACCACCCCGTTTGTTCTCCTCTCGTACTTAGCCGAAGGCTTCCGCGAAGCAGGGGGTGGCGAACACCTCGGCGCGGATGGCGGCCGCTGCCGCAGAGCTGGGCCATCAGGATCGAGAGCCAAGGGGCGTAGCAGCTGAACCACCCGTCAGCACAACCGTTGCGGCCGGTCCAGGGGCAGCTGCCCCTGGTCAACCCATTGTGAGCGGACAGTGTCGCTGCAAAGCACCAGAAGATCCCTTTAGGATGCCATCAGACAACTTCTGATGGATTTCTCGAAGCCAATGGCCCAAGCCAGCGCCATCGTGCGTCATCCGCCTGCGGCCCTGGAGCAGAGCCTGGAGCGCCTGGGTCGGAACATCCGCACGGCCCGGTTGCGGCGCCGCTGGCGCCTGGAGGATGTGGCCGAGCGCATGGGGGTGACGCGCTACACGGTGGCCGATGTGGAGAAGGGCAAGGCCGGCACCTCCGTGGCTGCCTACCTCGGGGCCCTCTGGGCTCTCGGGCTGCTTGATCAGGTCGCCGAGCTGGCTGATCCGGATCGGGATGAGGAGGGCAAGGCCCTGGAGGGTGCCCGCAGCCCGAAACAGGCCCCCCGCTGGCGCCGGCTGGATGACGACTTCTGAGCATGGCTGCTGACCAGGCGTGTTTTGTCTATGTGGTGCTGCCTGGCGACACCCAGTTCGTCACGGCCGGTCGGTTTGAGCTTCAGGAGGATCGCCAGGGCCGCAGGGTGGGCGCCTTCGTCTACGGCCGTCGCTATCGGGAGCGGCCTGAGGCCGTCGAACTCGACCCGGTGGAGCTGAAGCTGGGGACACGCCCGTTTCAGACCGGCCGTATGGGGGGCTTCTTCGGGGCGCTTCGTGATGCGCTGCCGGATTTCTGGGGCCGGCAGGTGATCGCCCGCCACGGCGGATTGGGCGAGCCCAGCGATTTCGATCTGCTGCTGTTGGGGCCGGATGATCGCGCTGGCGCGCTCGGCTTTGGCCGCAACGTCGAACCTCCGGCACCGCAGCGACGCTTCAACCGCACGCTCGATCTGGAACGCATCCAGCAGGCGGCGAATGCGATCCTCACGGATCAACCTCACCGAGCAGGCTCCGTCCACGATCAGGCGGATGAGCTGCTGCAGGGGGGCGGCACCTCCATGGGTGGAGCCCGGCCGAAAACCACCGTGGAGCATGACGGTGCCCTCTGGCTCGCCAAGTTCCCTGCACCCAGCGACAAATGGAACCAGCCGAAGGTGGAGCACGCGCTGCTGCTGCTGGCACGGCAGTGCGGGCTGCAGGTGGCGGAAAGCCGGCTCACTCGGGTGGGGGAGGCAGATGTGCTGCTGGTGAAGCGCTTCGATCGTGAATGGAGTGGGGATGGTTATCGGCGCCACAGGATGGTGAGCGCCCTCACATTGCTGCGGGCCGAAGACAGCGCCACCGATCGCGAGAAGTGGTCGTATCGCTTGCTGGCCGATGAACTCCGGCGCGCCAGCGACCTGCCCGCCGAGGATCTGCGCGAACTCTTCAGCCGCATCTGCTTCAACGCGGCGGTGTCCAATCTCGATGACCACCCGCGCAACCATGCCCTGCTGGCCCGCTCCACGAGCTGGCGGCTGAGCCCCGCCTACGACCTCACGCCCGGAACCATGCGCACCGAGACCCGGCGCGATCTGGCCATGGTCTGCGGTTTGGAGGGCGGCCTACCCAGCCGTTGGGCCCACCGGGGCACGATCGTGGCTGGGGCCGCATGGTTCCTCCTGGAGCGGGAGGAGGCGGAAGCGATCGCGACGAGGGTGTTCACCACCGTGGCGGTGGAGTGGGAGCGCACCCTGCGCAGCGTTGGCGTCAGTCAGGCCGACTGCGAGATCGTTCGGGGGGCATTTCTGTATGCGGGGCTGAATCTCGATGCTCACACCGCCACCGCCAGCTCCGGATAGAAGGCACCCGGAATCGCCCGCTGCAGCCGCCAGCGGATCGCCATCGGCCGCTCGCCCACTGCTGCGCAGAAGCCTTCGGCTACGTGGCTCACATACTCGGCAAAGCCCAGGCACAGAAACGGCAGCGTCACACCACACCGTTTGTTCTCCTCTCGCACGAACAGCAGCACCCGGCTGCCGCGTGAGCGGTGGTGGATGTAGCGCTGCCCGTGGCGGAGCTTTCACGGGTGAGGCTCTGGCTCTCCCAGTGGAACTGATGCGGGGAGATGGCGTAGTCGTTGTAGCGGGTGGTGGGGGAGAAGAGGCGCTCGGATTTCTTGAGGGTGATGAAGAAGACGTCGCAACGGGTGGCTTCATCAAAGAACACCCCTTCCCGGCCGGGGAAGGTGCGGGCGTCGTTCAGCAAGCCGAAGGCGGCGAACACCTCGGCGCGGGAGTAGCGGCCGTGCAGGCCAAGGGGCACCGGGGGCGCTGGTTCGCCAGCGGCCAGGAACGGCCAGGTGAGGGGTGCCACCAGGTGGTCAGTGCGCTCCAGCAACAGCTCGCACAGCTCCACCAGCTCGGAGCGGAGGTCGGCGGCGGCCCAGAGCTGGGCCATCAGAATGTGCCAGAGGCGTTCGCTGCCTGGATCGAAGCCGGGGGCATCGAGGTGGAGCAGGCCGTCATCGACGAGCTGGAGAGGATGCTGGACGTGCTGGCCTCGGTGAAGGCACGCCACAATGAAGTCATGGCTATCGGACTCACCTCACAGCAACGCCAGCCAATCACCAAAGCCTGCCGCCGCCATCGTGTGGCGCGCCTGCATGCTTTCGGATCTGTCGTGGGCTCCGACTACCAACCTGGCGTGAGCGATATCGACCTGCTGGTGGAATTCGAGCCCTGCGATGCAGGAGCTCTCTACAAGGCGTACTTCAGCCTGCTCAATGAGCTTCGCCTGCAACTCCCAGCCCAGGTTGACCTGGTGATGGCAGACGCGGTTCGCAATCCCTATATCAAGGCTTCGATCGAGGCTGACAAGCAGATGCTCTATACAGCGTGATCCATCTGCCTATCTCAATGACATCATTGAGGCAGCCGCCGCTATCGAGGAAGCCACCGTCGGCCTCAATAGCGAGACCTATGGTCAAAGCCGCCTGATTCGCTCCGCAGTGGAGCGGGAATTCATCATCATTGGAGAAGCGCTCAAGGTGATCTCCCGGAGGTCGCCAGCCCTGTTCGCTTCCATTCCGGAGGGCAGGCAGATCATCGACTTTCGCAATCTTCTCACGCATGAATATCTGAATGTGAGTGATCGCCTTGTCTGGGGTGCCATTCAGGTCGATCTGCCCAGCCTCAAGGACCATTGCCGTGCCTTGCTGCAGGAGCTCAACCCGAGCTGAGGATGGAGACTGGCCAGGGGCGGAAGCTTCCTGGGTTTTGCTCTGACTCTCCCAGTGGAACTCCAGCGGGGAGATGGCGTAATCATTGTAGCGGGTGGTGGGGGAGAAGAGGCGCTCGGACTTCTTGAGGGTGATGAAGAAGACGTCGCACTGGGTGGCCCGATCAAACAACACCCCTGACTGGCCGGTGGCCTGCTGGGTATCGGTGATCAGCCCGAAGGCGGCGTAGATCTCGGCGCGGCTGTAGCGGGCGTGAAGGGCCAGGGGCACGGGCTGCTCCCAGTCCATGGGAGGGGCGAGGTGGTCGGTGCGCTCCAACAGGAGGGTGAACAGTTCGTGCAGCTCGTCGAGAAAGGCTGGACAGGCCCAGAGACGGTCGAGTGCGTCTTGCAGGGCAAGGCGATCCGGCGACGTTCCCCAGAGCTGGAGCAGCAGCATGCGCCAACGCCGGCGGTCCGTTTCGCTCAGGCTCTGCACCACAGGCGGCTGCCTGTGGGCGAGACCCTGCAGGAGGAAGGAGAGGCGGTCGGTGTCGTCCAGGTGGAGCAAACGCCCAACGCCACGCCCCAGCCGCTGTTCATCCGCCGTGGGCTCCCCCGAGGCCGCCCCGGCCACCCACCCCAGCTCCCGCTGCAGCAGCGCCCACGACCCCGCCACCCGGTAGAACTCCCCCAGCTCCATGCCGAGCCCGTCGAGCAGGGCCGCCAGGGAACAGCGGTCGAGGCGGCGGGCTTCGGCGAGCAGCTGGGGCCGGCGGCTGGGCAGCGACTCGCGCAGGTTCGCCAGCACCCGCTCGCTGGAGACGCGATCGAGCTGGAGGCTGCAGCCGGCCGGCAGGAAGGGAAAGCCCGCTTCGATCTGCTGTTTCAGCTGGTCGCGGCTGCCGCCGAGCAGGGCGCGGTAGCGCAGGTCGAAACGGAAGTTGCGGTGGGCCTGGCCGATGAAGTCCAAGACCGTGAGGCAACTTTTTGACGGGTGCAGGCGCAGCCCGCGGCCGAGCTGTTGCAGGAACACCAGGTGGCTCTCGGTGGGGCGCAGGAACAGCACCGTGTCGATCTCGGGGATGTCGAGGCCTTCGTTGAACAGATCCACAGCGAACAGGATCTGCAGCTCGCCGGCGCGCAGGCGGCGGATCTGCTCGGCGCGCTCGTCGCGGGGGCTGGAGGCATCGAGGGCGGCGGCACGCAGACCGGCGGCCACGAACTTGCGGGCCATCCAGTGGGCGTGCTCCACGCTCACGCAGAAGCCCAGGGCCCGCATCGAGTCCAGATGGGTGATCATGGCGCCGAGTTCGCGCAGGATCAGGCGCAGGCGGGCGTCGTCGGCGGTGTAGAGGTTGGAGAGGGCCTCGGTGGCGTAGCCGTTGCGGCGCCATTCGATCTGGGAGAGATCGGTGCCGTCGTGGAGTCCGAAGTAGGGCCTCCTGAAAAAGCTATTGCTCGGGCCAGCCTCT
>NZ_JAGQBY010000082.1:0-14256 GCF_024345875.1 Synechococcus sp. EJ6-Ellesmere | reverse complement strand
GTACGTCCGCATCGAAGTAGATGGTTGCTCGCTTTGTCTCGTCCATGCCAGCAGCTTAGTGCTTTGACGCTAGGTCGTCAAGACGTCAAGACGGCAGGCGGTCAAGCTACTCCTGAATCCTTCTAACGCTGATTAGGCGGGTCCGGTAACCGCCTCCTTGGTGGTGCCCTAACCAGACTAAGTAACTGGCCTGCTCCTCGCAAAGGCTAGGAAGCCGTGCCATCACTGCTTTCTGGGTTTGGGCCTTCATGCCTTTGGCAGTTTATGCGGACCCGTTAACCATCTGTTCGACTGGCTACAGAAGATCTGCCGGGCTGCTTACCCCCAGCGGCCCTCTGTTTAGCACGTGGGTGTAAATCATCGTTGTCTTGACATCGCTGTGACCCAGGAGCTCCTGGATCGTTCGGATGTCCTGCCCCCGCTCCAGCAGATGGGTGGCGAATGAGTGGCGGAAGGTATGGCATGTGGCTGGCTTGGTCAGGCCAGCTGCCAGCACGGCGCGGCGCACCGCCTTCTGAATCAGGCTGGGGTCGAGATGGTGTCGGCCCTGTTGTCCGGAGGAGGCGTCGCGCCACCGCTGATGCTGGGGAAACACCCACTGCCAGCCCCACTCCACGCCAGCATTCGGATACTTTCTGCCCAGTGCATGGGGCAACATCACCCTGCCCCAGCCTTGGGCCAGATCCTGTCGATGGACCTGTCTCACCTCCTCAAGATGCCCTCTGAGCTGGGCTCCAAGCCGCTCTGGCAGCAGGGTGCGGCGATCCTTGCCACCTTTGCCATCACGCACCATCAGCTCGTGTCGGCTGAAGTCAAGATCGTGCACCCGCAGCCGCAGGGCTTCGATCAGCCGCAGTCCGCTGCCGTACAGCAGGCCAGCCACCAGCGCTTCCACCCCATCCAGTCTTTGCAGCACGGCGCGCACCTCCTCAGGCGTCAGCACCACGGGTAGCTGTGGGCGCTTGCGGGCCCGCACCACCCCTTCCAGCTCCAGATCGTGATCCAGCAGTTCGCGGTAGAGGAACAGCAGCGCTGCCAGTGCCTGGTTCTGGGTGGAGGCGCTTACCTGCCGCTCCACGGCCAGATGGCTGAGAAAGGCATTCACCTCGGCACTGCCCATCTCCCGGGGATGGCGCAGCTGGTGAAACCGCAGAAAGCGCCTGAGCCATTGTTCGTAGGTGTTCACCGTGCGGCGGGCGTAGTGCCGCACCTGCAGTTCTTCCCGGTAGCGCTGGATCAGCCCTGGCGGGCGTGGGGCGGGCTCCATGACGTTGGGTGCTGCTTCTGCTTCAGCATTCCCCAGCCGCAGGCCGCTTTCTACGCTGCCCATGGTTCTTGCCGGCTCACCCTTGACCCGTTGCCTGTCCGACGGCCCCCAGGCCCGCCCGGAGGTGGAGAGCCTGCACGCTTACAGCGCACCGCTGGAAGGCCGCCGCGGCCTGCTGCGGCTCGATTTCAACGAGAACACTGTGGGGCCCAGCCCGAAGGTGGTGGAAGCGATCCGCGCCATTCCCGCCGACCACTACGCCATCTATCCCGAATACGACGGCCTGCGCGAAGCGGTGGTGGCCTCTCTCGGTGGGATGGGCCTGAACCCGGCCCACATCGGCCTGTTCAACGGTGTCGATGCCGCACTCCATGCCGTGTTCCACGCCTACGGCGCCCCGGGCGATCGGTTGCTCACCACCAGCCCCACCTTCGGCTATTACACCCCCTGCGCCCGCATGCAGGGCATGGCGATCGAGGCGATCCCCTACCGGCTGCCTCACTTCGGCTTTCCCCTCGAGGAGATCCGCACGGGGCTGCTCGGCCCTGGAGGTGCCGGCGAACCCAGCGGAAACTGGCAGCCGCCGCGGATCCTGTTGCTCTGCAACCCCAACAACCCCACCGGCACCCGCCTGGCGCCGGAGCGGATCCTCGAGCTGGCGGCCGCCGTGCCGCGCACGTTGGTGGTGGTGGATGAGCTTTATGAGGCCTTCACCGGCGACAGCGTGCTGCCACCACTGCTGAACCTGGGGGCTGCTGATGCCTTTTCGGCCCATCCCAACCTGCTGGTGCTGCGCTCCCTCGCCAAGACCGCCGGTCTGGCGGGTCTGCGCATCGGCTTCGCGATCGGCGCGCCGGCCCTGGTGGACCGGATCAGCCGCGTCACCGGCCCCTACGACATCAACAGCTTTGCCGTCACGGCCGCCCGCGCCGCCCTGGCCGATCAGGCCTACACCGACGCCTACGTGGCCGAAGTGCTGCGCGCCCGGGAGTGGTTGCTGGAGCACCTCCACGCTTCCGGCGTACGTCACCACGCCGCTGGTGGCAACTACCTGCTGATCTGGCCCTCCCGGCCGGCTGCCCAGGTGGAGGCTGAACTGCGAAAGGCGGGCATCCTGGTGCGCTCCATGGCTGCCAAGCCCCTGATCGATGGGGCCCTGCGGGTGAGCCTGGGCACCTGCGAGCAGATGGCGCGCTTCTGGGAGACCTACCAGGCGATCGAACCGATGAGGATCAGCGCATCACCTTGATCTGGGGCCCGTCACTCAGCGGCGCGCTGAAACTCACCGTGCGGCCCACCCGCTGCACCGGGGTACCGCTCATCGCTTCGAGGAAGGGCTCGACGCTGCCCTGGTCGCAGTCACTGGGGGCGCTGCCACTCACGTACTGCACCGGGATCACCCGCCGGGGCTCGAGCGCGCGCACCACGGCCGCCGCCTCAGCGCCGTCGTAGACCTTGGCGCCACCGCCCACACCGATGATCAGCACATCGGGCTTGCCGATCAGCACCCGGTCTTCCGGGCGCAGGGCCGAGGCCGTGCCGCCCAGATGGGCGATCTCCAGGCCGCCCTGCTTCCAGCGCCAGAGGGTGGCCTGGCCGAAGCGCCGGCCGCCGATGCGGTCGTGGGGGATGGCCGCTCCCTCCAGCTTCAGGCCCGCCACCCGGTAGGAGCCGGGGGTCACCAGCATCCGACCGGAGGCCACCGGAGCTCCCTCATCCAGGAGCCGGCTGCTGGCCAGGATCACATCGGCGCGCACCCGCGGCTCGGCCAGGCCCGCGGCGCAGCCCACGGCCTTGAAGGGGTTCACCAGCACGGTGGCACCACCGCCCTGGATCAGCAGAGCGCTGTGGCCGTAGCTGGTGACCGTGACGCCACCGGCGGCCAGCCCGGCTCCAGGCAGTCCCAGGCTGACGCCAGCCACCAGTCCCGCCACGCTCAGGGCCGTGGCCCGGCGATGAAGGGGCCTGCTGACAGTGCTGGAGGGGCTGTCGTGCGGTTGCCCTGATGCGGAGGCCATGCCTGCTGGTGCGCCCCGCAGGCGCCGATCGTGGCGCGAACCTAGCAGCGTTGCCCCGGGGGGTTTCAGGAGTGGGTTCCGGTGAGCGGTCTGGCGCCGCTGGCCTGGTGCTGGGCCGCCTGGCGCAGGAAGTTGGCCAGCAGTTGGTGGCCGTTCTGGGTGAGCACGCTTTCGGGGTGGAACTGGACGCCTTCGATCGGAAAGTGGCGGTGTCGCAGGCCCATGATCGTGCCGTCCTCCAGCCAGGCGCTGATCTCGAGCTCCTCCGGCAGGCTGGAGCGCTCGGCGATCAGGCTGTGGTAACGGGTGGCCGTGAGCGGGCTGGGCAGGCCGGCGAACACCCCCACTCCCCGATGCAGGACCGGGGATGTCTTGCCGTGCATCAGCTCAGCGGCTCGCACCACCCGGCCGCCGAATGCCTGGGCGAGGCACTGGTGACCCAGGCAGACCCCCAGGATCGGCACAGTCGGTCCCAGCTCCCGCATCACATCGAGGCAAACCCCAGCCTGGTCGGGGTCGCCAGGGCCCGGTGAGATCAGGATCGCTGCCGGCTGCAGGGCTCTGACCTGATCCACGTTCAGGGAGTCGTTGCGCTCCACACGCAGATCGGCGGCGATCGGATGCTCCGCCGCAAGCTCGCCGAGGTACTGCACCAGGTTGAAGGTGAAGCTGTCGTAGTTGTCGAGAACCAGGAGCATCAGGACAGCCGCCAGTCCTCCATTCAAACGCCCAGGCGCAGCAGCAGGGGCGGCAGCAGCAGCAACGCGGCGATCAGCAGCGAGGCCGCTGCGGCCACCAGCACGGCCGCAGCGGCACAGTCCTTGGCGATGCGGGCCAGGGGATGGAACCGGCGGCCGATGGCCAGATCCACCACCGACTCGATGGCCGTGTTGATCAGCTCCAGCACCAGCACCGCCGCCACGGTGAGCACCAGCAGCGCCAGATGCTCTGGGCTCAGCTGCAGCCACACCCCCAGGGCAAAGACGCAGCCGCCGGTGATCGCATGGATGCGGAAGTTGCGCTGGCTGGTGAAGCCATAGGCCAGGCCCTGGGCGGCGTAGCGGAAACTGAGAGGGAGATCACTGGCCACCCGCCACGCCCCGGTGCGTTGGCCTCTCGCCCGGCGGGAGGAGTCGTTGGCCATTGGATCCGCCAGCGCAAGAGGAACCGGCTCGAGAGGGACCGGATTGACCATGCTGACTCCTCCCGACGTTCTGCCGCTTCGCTCGTCCAGGCTGAACGTTACCGCTGTCGTCCAGGGGGTTCGCTGCCGTCGCTACAGGCACAGCACACCAACAGCTGGTCCTGGCGACGCAGCATGGCCTCCAGTCGGGCGTCGTCGGGGTGGTCCCAGCCCAGCAGGTGGAGCAGGCCGTGGCTGGCCAGCCAGCGCAGCTCCCGCGCCAGGCTCACGCCCGCCGCCTCGGCCTGGCGGGCCGCTGTCTCCAGGGAAATCACGATGTCGCCCAGCTCCAGGGGCTCCCCCTGTTCCGGTAACTCCTGATCTGATGCCAGCTCCGGCGGCTTCGGCATGGCCGGTGCTCCCTCCAGCCCTTCGTCCTGGGCGGCGAAGGCCAGCACATCGGTGGGGCCTTGCTGGCTTCTCCAGCTTTCGTTGAGCTCGGCCATCTCCCCGTCGCCCACCAGGCTCAGCCCCAGGCTGTAGGCGGGCGCCCGCAGGGCCTGGGGCAACTCGGGTTGCATCTGCTCCAGCCAGGCCGCCAGCAGATCGCGCCACGGCCCTTCTGCCGTGGCCGGGTCAGCCAGGGGGCCAGCCGCCTTCAGCAGCACGGGGCTCAGCTGCTCGTCGCAGCTGAAGGCCAGGTCGAGGCCAAGACGAATCGGCGTCACTGGGGCAGGCTGGGTCGGCCGAACCAGGCGAGCAGCAGCAGCACGGCACTGAAGCCCACGGCGGTGAGGCCGAAATGCAGCAGGCTCTGGCGGCCCTTGCGCACCATGTTGCGCATGGCCAGCTTCACGAAGCTGGGCGGTGGGCTGGCCGGGGCCTCGGTGGCTGTGCTGGGCTCAGTTGGCGTGCTGGGCTCTGTTGGGCTGCTGCTGTCAGTCATTGGTGGATCGGCAGGGCTCAGGCGGCCACATCGGCGGCGATCTCCACACCCTGGCGCAGCAGGGTCTGGATGAAGGGATCGAGGTCGCCGTCCATCACCCCCTGCACGTCGGTGGTTTCCACGGCGGTGCGCAGATCCTTGACCATCTGATACGGGTGGAAGACGTAGTTGCGGATCTGGTTGCCCCAGGCCGCCTCGACGATGTCGCCGCGGATGTCGGCGATCTCCGAGGCCCGCTGCTCCTGGGCGATCACCAGCAGCTTGGCCATCAAGAGCGCCATCGCCTTCTCCTTGTTCTGCAGCTGGGAGCGCTCCTGGGTGCAGCGCACCGCCAGGCCGGTGGGCACGTGCAGGATGCGCACCGCGGTTTCCACCTTGTTCACGTTCTGACCGCCGGCACCGCCGGAGCGGGAGGTGGTGACCTCCAGGTCCTTGTCGGGGATGTCGAGCTTGACGTCTTCCTCCAGTTTGGGCATCACCTCCACGCCGGCGAAGCTGGTCTGGCGCTTGTCGTTGGCGTTGAACGGCGAGATCCGCACCAGCCGGTGGGTTCCCTTCTCATTGCGCAGGTAGCCGTAGGCGTAGCGGCCGTCGATCTCGATCGTGCAGCTCTTGATGCCCGCTTCCTCCCCTTCCGAGAGCTCGTCCACGGACACCTTCATGCCGTGGTCCTCGGCCCAGCGGGTGTACATGCGCATCAGCATCAGGGCCCAGTCCTGGGCATCGGTGCCGCCGGCGCCGGCGTTGATCGAGATCACGGCACCTTCCTTGTCATAGGGGCCGCTCAGCAGCCGCTCCAGCTCCCAGCGATCCAGCGCCGCCTTGAGGCTCTGCAGGCCGCCATTGGCCTCGGAAAGCAGTTCCTCGTCGGGTTCGAGGTCGTAGAGCTCGAGGGTGGCCCGGGCATCGTCCACAGCGGTTCGCCACTGCTGCAGCTGCTCAAGCTGCGCCTTCACCTCATCGAGCTGACGCATCTGCTTCTGGGCCTGCTGCTGGTCGTCCCAGAAGTCGGGCTGGGAGGCCAGCTGCTCCAGGTCCTGCTGGCGGGCGTTCAGGGCCGGTACGTCAAAGACAGTCCTGGGCATGGCCCAGGCGGTCGGTGAGCTCGGAGAGGTCGCGTTTGAAATCGGTGAGATCGAGCACCGGCTGCCGCCCAACGGTTTTCACGACCGTATCAGCGGGGATGGGTTCCCAGAGGGGCTTCTAGGATCCGTCCACTGCCATCCACCTGGACGATTGTGGTGAACACACCAGCGAAAGTCGAGATCTACACCTGGCGGTTCTGCCCCTTCTGCATCCGGGCCAAGGCCCTGCTCGACCGCAAGGGTGTGGCCTACGAGGAGTACGCCATCGATGGTGATCAGGCGGCCCGGGGCGCCATGGCACAGCGGGCTGACGGCCGCTCCAGCCTGCCCCAGATTTTCATCAACGACCAGGGCATCGGCGGTTGCGATGAACTCCATTCCCTGGAGCTGGCCGGCCGGCTCGATCCTTTGCTGCAAGGGGCCTGAGGGTGCCGAGCCGCGCCGAGGCCGCCAGCCGTTCCCAACTCTTTCTCGTCGATCCGATCCAGCGTCTGCGTCCGGGGAAGGATTCGAGCGTGGCCCTGATGCAGGCGGCCCAGCGCGCCGGCCATCAGGTCTGGATCTGCAGCCTGGCCGATCTGGCGGTCGAAGGGCAGCGAGCCGATGCCACTCAGCCGGGTCACCGCCCCACGGTGCTGGCCCAGCCCGCCCGCCTCGCCGAGATCCGCCCCACTCCGGCCGGTTGGGAGATTCCTGAGCCCTGGGTGGAGCTGGGGGAACCCCAGCGGAGGCCGCTCGACGCCTTCCCCTGGGTGTGGATGCGCAAGGATCCGCCTGTGGACGAGGCTTACCTCTATGCCACCCATCTCCTGGAGCTGGCGGAGCAGGCTGGAGTGCGAGTGCTCAACCGGCCGGCTTCCCTGCGGGCCTGGAACGAAAAGCTCGGCGCCATGCGTTTCAGCCATCTGATGGCGCCCACCCTGGTGAGCGGCAACATCGAGCAGCTCTCGGCCTTCGTCGCCGAGCACGGCGAGGTGGTGCTCAAACCCCTCGGCGGACGTGCCGGCCAGGGTGTGGTGCGCAGCGAAGCGCGGGCTCCGGGGTTGCGGGCCCTTCTGGAGCTGGTCACCAACCAGGGCCAGCTGCCGGTGATGGCCCAGGCCTTCCTGCCCGAGGTGGTGGCGGGCGACAAGCGCATCCTGCTGGTGAATGGTGAACCGCTCGGTGCTGTGAACCGCCGCCCCTCGCCCGGAGAGTTCCGCAGCAATCTGGCGGTGGGAGGGGAGCCTGAGGCCACCGCCCTCACCGATGCCGAGCGCCGCATCTGCGCCGAGCTGGCCCCGGCCCTGCGCGCCGCTGGGCTGTTCTTCGTGGGCATCGATGTGATCGGCGACCGCCTCAGTGAGATCAACGTCACCAGCCCCACGGGCGTGCGCGAGATCGAGCGACTGGGTGGAGTCCCCTTGGCGGATCTCACCATCGAGGCGCTGCTGGCCAGTTGAGGCCCGCTGGCGAGAATGATCCCAAGGGCGGCAGCCGCTGACCCGGATCAGAGTCCGGCTCCACAGCGTTTGCAATAGCGGGCATCGCTGTCATGGCCGGTGCAACCGCAGCGCTGGCAGGCACGGCCCGACTGGCGCCGCTGGCGATGGGCGTCCCGCAGGCCGACGCTGAGGATGCCGGTGGGCACGGCGATGATGCTGTAACCGAGCAGCATCACGGCGGAGGCCACGAAGCGCCCCAGCGGCGTCACCGGCGCCACATCGCCATAACCCACCGTGGTGATCGTGACCACGGCCCAGTAGATCCCCACGGGGATACTGACAAAGCCGCCGGCTTCACCCTCGATCAAAAACATCAGGGCTCCGATCACAATCACAAGGGTGATCATCGTGAGCAGGAACACCAGGATCTTGCGCCGGCTGGTCACCAGAGCCTGCCAGAGCAGTTCTGATTCCTTGAGGTATTCCCCCAGCTTGAGGATCCGGAAGATGCGCAGCAGTCTCAGGATGCGCACCACCAGGAACGATTGTGCGCCAGGCAGGATCAGTCCCAGGAACGTGGGCAGGATCGCCAGCAGGTCCACCACGCCATAGAAGCTGGTGATGTAGCGGATCGGCTGGACCACGCAGAGCAGCCGCAACACGTATTCCAGGGTGAACAGCAGGGTGAAGCCCCACTCGAGTACCTCGAAGGGGGCCAGATAGAGCACCCTCAGTCGCGGATCGCTCTCCAGCATCACGGAGAGAACACTGGCGACGATCGCCAGGAGCAGCACCACATCGAAGGCCTTGCCGGCAGGGGTGTCGGCCTCGAAAATGATGCGATACAGACGAACGCGGCCCAGGCGGCGGCGCAGCAGCAGTGCCAGCCCCACCAGGCAGGCCAGGATCAGCGCCATCACCATGGCTGGCGCCATCGGCGATCAGCGCAACGGCCAGGGGGCGCTGAGGTTGAGCTGCTGCTGCAGCACCCCCAGCTTCAGGGCCACTTCCTGGAGTTCCCGCTCCGGCTCGGAGCCGCGCACCAGTCCCGCGCCGGCGGTGAGTTCCAGCTGAGCGCCCTGCAGGCGGCCGCTGCGGATCGCAACCCGCAGCTCGGCATCGCCGGCGCTGTCGATCCAGCCGATTGGTGCGGCGTAGTGACCCCGCTCGAATGGTTCGAGGGTGCGCAACCAGGCCATCGCCTCTCGCCGCGGCAGTCCGGCCACCGCCGGGGTGGGATGCAGGGCCTCGGCCAGAGCCAGGGGCTGGTGCTCCGTCAGTTCGGCGGTGATGGGGGTGTGCAGATGCACCAGCTTGCCGTGGCGGGCCAGGCGGGGATGACGGGGCCGCCGGGGCGTCAGCCCTGCCTCCGAGAGCACCCGGGTGATCGCCTCCACCACCAGCTCATGCTCGTGGCGGTCCTTTGTCGACTGGGTGAGCTGCCCGGCCGGGGGTCCAAGGGGGGCGGTTCCCGCCAGGGCCTCACAGCGCAGCTGCCCCTGGCGCACCGCCAGCAACCGCTCGGGGGAGGCGCCGATCAGGGCGTCGCCGGGACGCTGCTGCCAGAGGAAGCGGCAGCTGCCCGGCTGGTGGCGGCGCAGACGGGCCAGCAGCTCCAGGGGCTCGAGCGGCTGATCCAGCCCCACCTGCTGGCGCACCGCCACCACCAGCTTGCTCAGGGCACCCCCTTCCACCAGTCCCAGGGCCTGACGCACCGCCTCGCGGTAGTCGCTCTCCCAGCAGGAACGGCTGGTGATGGCCACCCCGGTGGTGCTTGGCAGCCCGCCTTCGCCCTCGGCCGGCAGGCGGCTCAGGAGCTGGGCCCGCTCCCAGAGTTCCTCGGCCACGCCCCGGGGGGTGACCTCACCGCCGAGGCAGCGCTGCAGCCTCAGCCAGCAGTGGCGTCCCTGGCGGCTCAGCTGCCAGCGGGGCAGCACGGCCTGCACGCCGGGAACGGCTCCGCTGCTCTCCTGCAGGGGACTGTCGAAAAAAGAAAAGGCCAGCAGCAACCGCGGCCTGGCCAGGGGCGGAACGTTCTGGGGCTGTTGCCCCAGGCGGCTGAGGCTCATGGCGCTGAAGCGCTGGGCCAGCTCGAAGCGCCTCGGTCCGCTCAGTTCCAGGCGGTGGGTGGTGCCGCTGGCCGCCAGGCAGAGCCCAGGTGCGCCGTCCCAGAGAAAGCGGAAGCGTCCCCCGTCGTCGAGGTGGGGGAGGAGCGCCAGGGGATCCCGGCAGGGCATGGGCAGCGCCAGGCTGAGCACGCCCTCTTCCTCCAGCTGCCGTGCCCCCTGGGCTGCGGCGGCGAGCAGTTCGGTGAAGGAGGGAACGACCTGCACCAGGACGATGGCGGCGGTGGCCAGGGAAGCTGCTCAAATGTATGGGCCCTTCCCGGTCCGCCGTCCCTGCTGCCCATGTCCGACCCCCAGGTCGTCGCAAGCCGTTACGCCGATGGGGATGCCAGCGGTGGCCGCTCGCCCGCCGATCGCTCCCACGATCCGGCCCGCCGCCGCCTCTGGAAGGCGGCGATCAAATGGCCGATGTATTCCGTGGCGGTGATGCCGGTGCTCCTGGCCGCGGGCTGGTGGGCCGGCCAGGGCCAGGCGCCGCGCCTGGATCAGTTGCTGGCCTTCCTGGTGGCGGCGGTGCTGCTGCTGGGCTGGGAAAACCTGGCCAACGATGTCTTCGATGCCGACACCGGCGTAGACCGGCTGGGCAAGCCCCATTCCCTGGTGAATCTCACCGGCCGCCGCGAGCGGGTGGCCCAGCTCGCCAACGGCTGCCTGCTGCTCGGCCTGGCGCTGTTCGCCCTGGTGGCGGCCCGCAGCACCCCCTTGGTGCTGGCGCTGGTTCTGGGCTGCTGCGCCCTCGGCTACGCCTATCAGGGGCCTCCCCTGCGGCTGGGGTACCGCGGCCTGGGTGAACCGCTGTGCTGGCTGGCCTTTGGCCCGCTGGCCACCGCCGCCGCCCTGCTGGCGCTGGCGCCCACGGCTGCCGCAGGTATCCCCTGGAGGGCCGCCCTGCTGCTGGGCAGCGGACCGGCCCTGGCCACCACCCTGGTGCTGTTCTGCTCCCACTTCCATCAGGTGGAGCAGGACGCCAGCCACGGCAAGCTCTCGCCCGTGGTGAAGCTGGGCACCGCCGCCGCCGCCGCCCTGGTGCCCTGGTTCATCGCCCTGGCCCTGGCCCTGCAGTGGGCGCCGGTGCTGCTGGGCCGCTGGCCGCTCACGGCCCTGCTGGGGATGGTGGGCCTGCCTTCCGCCAGGTCCCTGATCCAGTTGCTGCGGGAGCACCACGACGCACCGGAGCGGATCGCCGGCAGCAAGTTCCTGGCCCTGCGCTTTCAGGCCTTCAACGGCCTGGGCCTGGCGCTGGGCCTGGCGATCGGCCCCTGGCTGCCGCTGCGGTGAAGCTTCGTCTGCACTGGCGGCGCTTCGATCTGGCCCTGCCCACGCCCCTGGTCACCGCCCGGGGCAGGCTGAGGAGCAAGCGCGGCTGGTTGTTGCGGCTCGAGACGCTGGCCGTGGGGGACAGCGAGTCGGCGCCGGTCCTCGATCAGGGCTGGGGGGAGGCGGCACCGATGGCGCAGGGCGCCCAGCAAGGCGCTGATGAGCCTGAGCTGGTCAGCATCGCCAGGGCCATCGAGGCCCTTGGCTCCACGGTCGATCACCAGGAGCTGGAGGGTCGTCTGCCTGCCCTGCCGCCGGCCCTGGCCTTCGCCCTCGGAGCAGCCCTGGGCGAGATCCAGGGGTTGGTGGGGGCCGCCTCCGGCGGCTGGCTGCCGCCGCCGGCTCCTGCATGGCTGCTGCCGGCAGGTCCGCTGCTGCTACCGGCCCTGGAGCGGATCCTGGACACCCACCAGAGCAGCCAGCCGGCTCAGCAGGACGGTGACGGTCTTCCCCTCACGTTGAAGTGGAAGGTGGCGGCCACCGATGACCTCCAGGAGCGCCAGCTGCTGGAGCAGCTGCTGGAGCGCTTGCCGAACGGGGCCAGGCTCCGCCTCGATGTCAATGGGGGCTGGGGGCGCACCACGGCCGCGGCCTGGGCGGCAAGGCTGGCGGCGGATCCCCGCCTGGAGTGGCTGGAGCAACCACTGGCTCCCACCGATCACGCCGGTCTGGTCGCCCTGGCCGCAGGTCCCCCGGCTCTGCCGGTGGCCCTGGATGAGTCGCTGGCGCAGGATCCAGGCCTGCGCAACAGCTGGGGCGGATGGCAGGTGCGACGGCCTTCCCAGGAGGGAGACCCCAGGCCCCTTCTGGCGCAACTGCAGGCAGGCGTGCCCCGGCTGATGCTCAGCACCGCCTTCGAGACCGGTATCGGCCGCCGCTGGCTGCACCACCTGGCCGCTCTTCAGGCGGGGGGACCCACCCCCGCGGCGCCCGGGCTGGCCCCGGGCTGGGGCGCCAGCGGTGATCTCGCCAGTACCGATCCCGAGCGGGTCTGGGCCGCATCCGCCGGGCACTGGGTGGAGTCGCCAGAGTTGGCGTGATCGACACCGCCACCGCGATGAGCCTCAGCAAGCAAGACACCCTGGCGGCCTCGGCCCCCTGGGTGGCCGTGGTCCTCAACCTGGTGCCGGGCCTGGGCACCGGCTACATCTATCAACGGCGCTGGCGGGCCTACTGGATCACCTCGGCAGTGAGCACCGGCTGGTTCGCGTTGGGGCTGGTGCTGGGCCAGGGGGGCGGGGCCGATCTGGGCGCCAAGGCTGACCCGCGTCAGCAGTTGGTGGGTCTGCTCGGCCTGCTGTTGCTGGCCGGTGTCACGGCTGTGGAGGCGGGGATCGCCGCCCGCCGCGCCCGGCAGGCCTAGGCCCTGGATCGTCGCTGATGGGTTCTCCTCTGCTGCTCACCAGCGCCGCGCCGGCCGAGGCCCTGGTGGCGCGCCTGGAGCAGGCCTGGCGTGAGGAGCGCCTGGTGGGCCTCTGCGCCGAGCAGGAGCAGGAGCTGCTCGGCGCAGCCTTGGCTGGATCGGCCCTGAGCGGGGCCGGTGTGGTGGTGGGCAGTGGTGGCAGCGCCGGCCGCCGCCGCTGGTGTCTGCAGCCGCTGGCCCACCTGGAGGCCTCAGCTGGCGCCACTGGGCAGTGGTTGCAGTCGATCGGGCTGGATCCTTCAGCGACGCTGCAGCTCAACCCCCTGCCGCTCCATCACGTCAGCGGTCTGATGCCCCTGGTGAGGAGCCGGGTCTGGGGAACACCCTGGCGCTGGTTGCCCCCGGAGCTGATGCGCCGGCCCCGGGAGCTGGCGGCGGCGTTTCCCCTCCCAGCCGACCGCGGGGCGCTGCTCTCCCTGGTGCCCACCCAGCTGGAGCGGCTGCTGGCCGCAGCGGAGGGCTGCGCCTGGCTGCGGAGCTGCGCCGTGGTCTGGGTCGGAGGTGCGGCGCTCTCTGCTGAGTTGGCTGCCCGGGCCCGCGCGGCTGAGATCCGGCTTTCGCCCTGTTACGGCGCCAGCGAAACCGCCGCGATGGTGGCGGCCCTGCCTCCGGAGCGCTTCCTGGAGGGGGAAGATGGCTGTGGTCAGCCCCTGGCCGATGTGCAGCTGCGGCTTGACCCCGATGGCGCTCTGCTGGTGCGCACCGGACGCCTCAGTCCCGGCTGTCTGGAGGCCGGACAGCTGCAGCGGCTGGAGCGGCAGGGGGCCTGGTAGCGCAGTGGTGATGGGGCCCGCGTCGGCCCCGCCGGCCTCCAGATCCTGGGACGCTTGGATGGGGCGATCACCAGCGGCGGCGAAACCGTTTTCCCTGAGCAGGTGGAGGCCCGGCTGCTGGGCTGGGCCCGGGCGGAGGGGCTACCCCTGGCCCAGGTGCTGCTGCTGCCCAGCCCCGATCCCCTCTGGGGCCAGCGCCTGGTGGCTCTGGTTCGTCACGGCGGTGCCCCAGGGCCGCCAGGGCCTGAGGCGGACACCACCACGGCGGCCCTGATCACCGATTGCCAGCGGCTGGCTCAACGGCTTCCCCCCGCCCAGCGCCCCCAACACTGGCTGGCCTGTCCTGATCTGGCCCCCAATGGCCTTGGCAAGTGGGAGCGGGGGCGCTGGAGCGGCTGGCTGCTCCAGACCTGTGACGGAGGAGTCCGCGAGGATGACGCTGCCGCTGAAGTCCGCTAAAGCTGGTCAGTCGCGCCCTCTGGATGACCTCATCCGCTGATCCGGAACTCTCCAACAAGAAGCTGGCCGCGGGGCTGCTGGGAATCTTTCTGGGTGCCTTCGGGATCCACAAATTCGTGCTCGGCTACACCACTTCGGGCGTGATCATGCTGGTGGTGTCCGTTGCCGGAGGTGTGGTCACCTGTGGCATTGCCAGCTTCGTGATGGGTGTGATTGGCCTGATCGAGGGAATCATCTATCTCACGAAGACCCCCGAAGAGTTCAAGGCCACCTACATCGACGCCAAGAAGGAGTG
>NZ_JAGQBY010000081.1:0-14419 GCF_024345875.1 Synechococcus sp. EJ6-Ellesmere | reverse complement strand
CGCCTCGACAGCGTGCTCTTCGACAAGACCGGAACCCTCACCCTTGGACGGCCCCTGGTGGTGGCTCTTCTGCCGGCCGGCGACGGCGATCCCGCGGGGGTGGAGGGGGACGCTTTGGTCCAGCTCGCCGCCAGCCTCGAGCAGCACACCCGTCACCCCCTGGCCCATGCCCTGCTGCAGGAGGCCCAGTGCCGCGGGCTTGCCCTGGCGCAAGTGAGCGACAGCCGCACCGAGGTGGGATCCGGTGTGGAGGGCCGGGTGCTCGGCCAGGACGGTCTGGCCCGGGTCGGTCGTCCTGGTTGGTTGCAGCAGCATGGTCTGGCACTCCCCTGCGACCTGGAGCGGCAGCTGGCCCAGCTGGAGTCGGAGGGGGCCACGGTGCTGGTGGTGGCCGCTCCTGCTGCCGTGCTCGGGCTGGTGGCGGTCCAGGACCAGCCCCGTACCGATGCGGCCCAGGCCCTCGCTGAGCTCGGCGGCATGGGCCTGAGGCTGGGGGTGCTCAGTGGAGATCGCCGCGAGCCGGTGCTGCAGCTGGGCGACCGCCTGGGGCTGCCCAGCGCTGGCCTGGCCTGGGAGCTCGACCCCCAGCAGAAGCTGGAACACATCCTGCGCTGGAGCCAGGAGGGGGCTGTGGCGATGGTCGGAGATGGCATCAACGACGCCCCGGCCCTGGCGGCCGCTGATCTGGGCATCGCCGTGGGCACCGGCACCCAGATCGCCCAGGACACCGCTGATCTGGTGATCCTCGGCGACCGGCTGGGGTCGTTGGTGGAGGCCCTGCGCCTGGCGCGCCGCACTCTGGCCAAGGTGAAGCAGAACCTGTTCTGGGCCTTCGGCTACAACCTGATCGTGCTGCCGATCGCCGCTGGGGCCCTGCTGCCCGGCTTCGGCCTGCTGCTCTCGCCCCCGCTGGCCGCCTTGTTGATGGCCGTCAGCTCGATCACCGTGGTCGTCAACGCGTTGTTGCTCCATGGCCGCGCCTGAGCGCCCGCGAGGCCGTTTCCTGGTGCTGGAGGGCATCGATGGCTCGGGCAAATCGAGTCAGCTGGAGCGACTGGCTGCCTGGCTTCCCCGCAGCGGCCTGATGCCTGCTGGTGCCAGCCTGGTGACCAGCCGTGAGCCCGGAGGAACCCCGCTGGGTCAGGGGCTGAGGCAGTTGCTGCTGCATCCACCGGAGGAGGCGGCCCCGGTGGCCAGGGCCGAGCTTCTGCTCTATGCCGCCGATCGCGCCCAGCATGTCCTGAGCCTGATCGAGCCGGCCCTGGCGGCCGGTCACTGGGTGCTCAGCGACCGCTTCGCCGGCTCCACGGCTGCCTACCAGGGCCATGGCCGGGGCCTGTCCCTGGACCTGATCGACCAGCTCGAGGCGATCGCCACCGGCGGCCTGAATCCTGATCTCACCCTCTGGCTTGATCTGCCGCTGGCCATCTCCGCCGATCGCCGCGGCCATCGCGGCGCTGATCGGATCGAGGCGGCTGGCCTGCCGTTTCTGGAGCGGGTGTCGGACGGCTTTGCGCAGCTGGCTGCGGAGCGGGGCTGGAGCCGAGTGGACGCCGCCGGATCGCCCGCTGAGGTGGAGTCGGCTCTGCGCGCGGCGCTGCTGGAGCGCTTCCCCCGCGCTTGGCCAGGTGATCCCGATGGCTGATCTCTTTGCTGATCTGATCGGCCAGCCCTTGGCGGTGGCGCTGATGCGCTCCGCCCTGGAGCGGCAGCGCCTGGCGGCCGCCTACCTGCTCACCGGACCCGAGGGGGTGGGCCGACGCCTGGGGGGGCTTCGTTTCCTGGAGGGGGTTCTGGCCGGACCCGCGGGTGCCCCGGCAGTGCGACGGCGCCTGAGCCAGGGCAATCATCCCGATCTGCTCTGGCTGGAGCCCACCTACTCCCACCAGGGACGGCTGGTGCCGGTGAGCCAGGCGATGGCGGAGGGGGTGAGCAAACGGGGCCTGCCGCAGATCCGGCTGGAGCAGATCCGATCCGTCGGACCGTTCCTGGCAAGGCGGGCGGTGGCTGGCCCACGCCCGGTGGTGGTGATCGAGGCCGTGGAGCTGATGGCGGAAGGGGCGGCCAACGGGCTGCTCAAGACTCTGGAGGAGCCTGGGGCTGGGCTGTTGCTGCTGCTCAGCGCCGCGCCGGAGCGCCTTCTGAGCACGATCCGCTCCCGCTGCCAGCAGATTCCCTTCCGCCCGCTCGATCCTGTCGCGATGGCCGAGGTTATGGAGCGGCAGCCTGACGCATGTGGCTCCTCAGAAGCCGCTGATGATTTTGAAGCCGCTGAACCTCCCGAACTGATCGAGCTGGCGGCCGGAGCCCCGGGGGCCCTGATGGAGCATCGCCGTCAGTGGCGGGGGTTGCCCAGCGGCCTGGCTGAGCGGTTGGGGGGCCTGACGGCCGACCCGCTCGAGGCCATGGCGCTGGCCCGCGACCTGAGTGACGCGCTCGATCTGGATCAGCAGTTATGGCTGCTGAACTGGTGGCAGCTCTGCCTCTGGCGTCGGGAGCACCGTCTGGAGTCCCAGCAGCGGCTGGAGCGGTTGCGGGGCCAGTTGCGGGGATTTGTGCAACCTCGCCTGGCCTGGGAAGTGGCACTGCTGGAACTGAGCGGCGTGATCGGCTGAGCTGGGCTCAGGCGCTCTCGAGCGCGTGGGTGGCCGCTGCCAGCTGCTCCTCCCGTTGGCTGCGCATCAGGGCCTCCTGCTGGGCGAGTTTGGCTCCGGTGGGAAGTTCCAGGCAGTAGCCGGCTCCATAAACCGTTTTGATGAAGCGGGGTTTGCGCGGATCGGGTTCGAGCTTGGTGCGCAGATGGCGCACGTGCACCCGGATGGTTTCGATGTCGTCGTCGGGTTCGTAGCCCCAGACCTCCTTGAGGATCAACGACGGCGCCACGGTCTGGCCGTGGCGCTGCAGCAGGCAGTGGAGCAACTCGAATTCCAGGTGGGTCAGGCGCACCGGCTCGTCGAACCAGATCGCCTCAAATCGCTCAGGCACCAGGGTGAGGGGCCCATAGCTGAGGATTTCGCTGTGCTTGGTGGATAACGGGGCCCGGTCGCTGCGGCGCAGCAGGGCCTTCACCCGCACCATCAGCTCCTCAAGATCGAAGGGTTTGGTGAGGTAGTCGTCGGCGCCGGAGTTGAACCCGCTCACCTTGTCCTTGGTGCCGCCCAGCGCCGTGATCATCAGGATCGGGATGCCGGCGGTGCGCTCATCCCGGCGCAGCCGCTGGCAGAGGGTGAGACCGTCGACCTTCGGCAGCATCAGATCAAGCAGGATCAGATCAGGGCTGGCCTGCAGGGCCAGGGCCTGACCCTTAATCCCGTCGTCGGCGGTCTCGACCACGAAGCCGCCGTGCTCGAAATGGCCGGCCACCAGCTCGCGCATGTCCTCGTCGTCCTCAATCAGCAGGATGCAGGGTTTCATGGCAGATGCTGGAGGACACGTGACGGCGGTGGGAACATGGCCGACACCAAAGATTTTGTACTTATTTTCTCCTGATCCGAGGGGTCAACGCCTTTCAACGGGCCGCTCCGGAGGCTGGCTCCGGGCGCACAAGCCCACTCTGACAGGGGATCTGGCCGGGGCAATCCCGGGACAGCTTGAATTGAATCTATAGATTTTCTTCCAGCTCGGATCTTGTCGGCGCCGTCCCTGCTGTGACAACGCAGCAATCTTTCAGGCCGCGACACACTGTTGATGAACTCCCCGGGCAGGATTCGAACCTGCGACCAATCGGTTAACAGCCGACCGCTCTACCACTGAGCTACCGAGGAATGGGCTGTGGTGAACCTACCCGTCGGCCCTGCCGCCCGGCAAGGGGGGAAGTCGGCTTTCGATGCGCCGCCTCAGGTCTGGGCCCTTCCGCCACGACCCGATCCGGCCCCGCTCCATCTCGGCGGCACCATCGCAATGGTCGAGCTCTTCAAGCCGATGGGTGATCCACAGGGCCGTCAGCGGCTGCCCCGGCCGGTGGCAGAGCCGCTCGATCAGTTGCAGCACCTCCCGCTGGCTTTCGGGGTCGAGCAGGGCTGTGGGCTCATCGAGAAGCAGCAGACCCGCGTCTCCTGCCAGGGCGCCTGCGATTGCCAGCCGTTGTTTCTGGCCGCCGCTGAGGGTGTGAATCGGCCGCCCCTCGAACCCCCCCAGTCCCACCTGGGCGAGGGCCGCGGCCACCCGCGCCTGCCGCTCTGCGGCCGGTAGACCCTGAACGAGGCCGAGCTGCAGATCGGTGCCGCAACTGGGTAGCAGCAACTGGTGATCAGGGTTCTGGAACACCAGGGCGGGCTTGAGTGTGAGGGCCACCCGGCCTCCGCTGGGCTCCAGCAGGCCGGCGATCAGGCGCAGCAGGGTGCTCTTGCCGCTGCCGTTGCCGCCTACGAGCATCCAGAGGCCTGGCCCGGGCAGGCGCAGGTCGCAGTGATCAAGGGCGGCGCTGCCGTTGGGCCAGCCAAAGCAGAGGTCCCCCACCTCCAGGGCCGGAGGCCGGGGCGAGACCGCTTCGCTGGAGGGGGTGCCCCAGGCCATCAACCGTCGACGCTGAAGCCCGGCCGCTTGCTGCCGCCGCCGACCGCCGATTTCTCATAGAGCTGAACGGCCAGCAGTTCGCCGCTGAGCAGGCTCACGCGCTTCTCCTCGGATTTCTCGCAGTGGAGTTCGAGCACACGGGGATGGCCGCTTTCCATGGCCGCCCGGATCTCGCTGTGGAGCGACTGGGCGTCGCTCAGCTCCTTGCGTTGCACCGAGATGGGCATGGGGCTGAGCTTGAGGGCGAGCTCGACGACGTACACGTTGTGCGCTTGAAGACCAGGGTCCACTCTGGCGAACGGCCTGCCACGCCGCCGCCCATCACGGCCAGGGTCTCCTGAGTGCAATTACTTATTTACGGGTGTGCTCGATGGGGCGGGGTCCCGGGGTGTGCCGGTTTTCCGTAGGATGATCCTTGTAAAGCTTCATGAAGTACCCGCATGACGATCGCTGTAGGGCGCGCGCCTGCCGCACGGGGATGGTTCGACGTCCTCGATGACTGGCTCAAGCGTGACCGCTTTGTTTTTGTCGGCTGGTCCGGCCTGCTGCTGTTCCCCACGGCCTATCTGGCCCTGGGCGGCTGGCTGACCGGCACCACCTTCGCCACCTCCTGGTACACCCACGGCATTGCCAGCAGCTACCTGGAGGGTTGCAACTTCCTCACCGCCGCGGTGAGCACCCCCGCTGATGCCATGGGGCACAGCCTGCTGCTGCTCTGGGGACCGGAAGCCCAGGGTGACTTCGTGCGCTGGGTGCAGCTGGGCGGCCTCTGGCCGTTCGTCGCCCTGCACGGCGCCTTCGCGCTGATCGGCTTCATGCTGCGTCAGTTCGAGATCGCCCGTCTGGTGGGCATCCGTCCCTACAACGCCATCGCCTTCTCCGGTCCGATCGCGGTGTTCGTCAGTGTCTTCCTGATGTACCCCCTGGGCCAGAGCAGCTGGTTCTTTGCCCCCTCCTTCGGGGTGGCCGCCATCTTCCGCTTCCTGCTCTTCCTGCAGGGCTTCCACAACTGGACCCTGAACCCGTTCCACATGATGGGCGTGGCCGGCATCCTCGGTGGTGCTCTGCTCTGTGCCATCCACGGCGCCACGGTGGAGAACACCCTGTTCGAGGATTCCGAGCAGGCGAACACCTTCAAGGCGTTCGAGCCCACCCAGGAAGAAGAGACCTACTCAATGGTCACCGCCAACCGCTTCTGGAGCCAGATCTTCGGGATCGCCTTCTCCAACAAGCGCTGGCTGCACTTCTTCATGCTGTTCGTGCCGGTGATGGGTCTGTGGACCAGCAGCATCGGCATCATCGGCCTGGCCCTCAACCTGCGGGCCTACGACTTCGTGTCGCAGGAGATCCGCGCCGCTGAGGACCCCGAATTCGAGACCTTCTACACGAAGAACATTCTTCTGAACGAAGGTCTGCGTGCCTGGATGGCACCGGCCGACCAGCCGCATGAAAATTTCGTCTTCCCTGAAGAGGTCCTGCCCCGTGGAAACGCCCTTTAATTCGTCCATGGTGGCCGTCGGGGGCAAAGACCTCGACTCCACCGGTTATGCCTGGTGGGCCGGTAACGCCCGCCTGATCAATCTCTCCGGCCGCCTGCTCGGCGCCCACGTGGCTCACGCGGGTCTGATGGTCTTCTGGGCCGGAGCAATGATGCTGTTCGAAGTGAGCCACTTCAGCTTCGACAAGCCCATGTACGAGCAGGGTCTGATCCTGTTCCCGCACGTGGCCACCCTCGGTTACGGAGTCGGCCCCGGCGGTGAGGTCACCAGCCTCTACCCGTTTTTCGTGGTCGGTGTGCTGCACCTGATCAGCTCCGCCGTTCTCGGCCTCGGCGGTCTGTACCACGCCCTGCGTGGTCCTGAAATCCTGGAGAACTACTCCTCGTTCTTCTCCCAGGACTGGCGCGACAAGAACCAGATGACCAACATCATCGGCTACCACCTCATCCTTCTGGGTGTGGGTTGCCTGCTGCTGGTGTTCAAGGCGATGTTCTTCGGCGGTGTTTACGACACCTGGGCACCAGGTGGTGGCGACGTGCGCCTGATCACCAACCCCACCCTTGATCCGGGTGTGATCTTCGGTTATCTGTTCCGCGCACCCTTCGGCGGCGAGGGCTGGATCATCGGGGTCAACTCGATGGAAGACATCATCGGTGGCCACATCTGGCTCGGCCTGATCTGCATCTTCGGAGGCATCTGGCACGTGATCACCAAGCCCTTCGGCTGGGTGCGTCGCGCCTTCATCTGGAATGGTGAGGCCTACCTGAGCTACAGCCTCGGCGCTCTGAGTTTCATGAGCTTCATCGCCTCGGCCTACATCTGGTTCAACAACACTGCTTACCCCTCGGAGTTCTACGGCCCCACCAACGCCGAATCCTCCCAGGCCCAGAGCTTCACCTTCCTGGTGCGCGACCAGCGCCTCGGAGCCAACATCGGTTCAGCCATGGGCCCCACCGGCCTGGGCAAATACCTGATGCGCTCCCCCACCGGCGAGATCATCTTCGGCGGCGAAACCATGCGCTTCTGGGACTTCCGTGGTCCCTGGCTTGAGCCCCTGCGTGGCCCCAACGGCCTCAGCCTCGACAAGCTCCAGAACGACATTCAGCCCTGGCAGGTGCGCCGCGCGGCTGAATACATGACCCACGCTCCCAATGCCTCCCTCAACTCCGTGGGCGGCATCATCACCGAGCCCAACTCGGTGAACTTCGTGAACGTGCGTCAGTGGCTCTCAGCCACCCAGTTCGTGCTCGCCTTCTTCTTCCTGGTGGGTCACCTCTGGCACGCCGGCCGCGCCCGCGCAGCCGCCGCTGGTTTCGAGAAGGGCATCGACCGTCAGGCCGAGCCCACCCTGGCGATGCCGGATCTCGACTGACTCGTTATCAGAACCTGATCGCTTTGCGACGTCTCCAACCCCCGCCGATGCGGGGGTTTTTTCATGGCCGAAAGACCTGGTCATCCCTCAGCGCAACGGTGAAGGACTCTGGATGCATCCGCTGCATCCACCCTGCCTACGTTGAAGACGGTTGAACCTGCCGTCCCACTGAGCTCACTGAGCCACGCCATGACTGCCACACAAACGTTCCTTCATCAACAGCGCCGCTCGGCGGGATGGCTGGCCGCACTGGCGCTGTGCATGCCGGCAGTCGCTTTGCCGATACCAGCACTGGCCCAGTCCCGCTCCCTTGACTTTCCCAGCAGCGGAGTGATCTGCGACAGGGCGGTTCGCATCTGCTACGACAGCAACGGGGTGTCCTTGCCACTGACCCGTCGCTACTTCGACCGGCGCGCCGAGCAGAACTTGCAGCGTCAGCTCTCAGGACGATCGATCCCCAGGGACTTTCAACTCAGTGGTGGGGAGGTCTGTGATCTGCGGCGCCAGATCTGCTGGGATGACGGCTGGAAGAAAACCAACGTGAGCAACCGCCTGAGTCGTCAGCTGTTCGGCAGCGACTGGAAAGCAGGGAATCAGTGGGGGAACAAGAATTGGAACCAGAATGAGCAGGCAAGCGTCTGCGAACTCTCCCAGCGCGGGCGAAGACTCTTCAACGGCAACTGCAGTCTCAGGCGGCGAAACACAGCGAATGGAACCGCCTATTCCGTAGAATTTCAGGATGGACGACAGTTTGCCTTCTACAACCGCCAGGGAGAACTCGTGCTTCGTGACGGCACAAGACTATGGCCTGCGCGTTACACCAGAAGCGGGAATGAAGTGGTGTTCAATTGGGCCGACCTGCAGCTAGCAGCCCGAACAGGCAATCAGCAGACTTATCAACAAGGTTATCCGACATACCAGCAGGGCTATCCTCAGCAGGGATATCCACAGCAGGGATATCCACAGAACTACCCTCAGAATTATCCTCCCACGCAGAATCCAACCGGGCAGTTCCTGCAGGATCTGTTCAACAACCTGTTCCGCTGATGCAGATTCAGCTCGACAACCAACGGCGCAACAGGGGCAGACTCAAGCCGATCACATTGCTGAAGCAGCCCTCGATCTGCTCCACCAGCAACCCGCCGCGGCCCTCGAGAGCGAACCCGCCCGCACAGTTGAGCGGCTCACCGCTGGCCACGTAGGCGGCGATCTCCGCCTCGCTGAGATCCGCGAACCTGACGCGGGTTGTGACGGTGGCCAGCCTCGGCGGCAGGCCGGTTGACCCCCTTGCTGTCGGGCCTGCGGGCAGCAGGCAATGGCCGGTGTGCAGCTCCCCCCACGATCCAGCCATGCGCCGCCAGCGGCTGGTGGCTTCCTCGGCATCACGGGGCTTGCCGAAAACAGCCCCGGCGAGCACGAACAGAGAGTCGCAGCCGAGCACGTCACCCACACGCTCGCCTTCGCTCAGCACCAGCTCACGCCCCACCGCCTCGGCTTTGGCCCGTGCCAGGGCCTGCACCAGCTGGCGCGGATCGGGATCCCGCCAGCCCTCCTCATTGACGCCGCTCACCTGCACCCGGTGGGGGATGCCCGCCTGCTCCAGCAACCGGCGTCGTGCCGGCGAGGCAGAGGCCAGCACCAGTGGGGCTTGCGGCATGGACCCTGACCTCCTGGCCTTGTCAAGACCACAACGATCCTCCTCCCCCGCAGGGAGACCCTGCCGTTTCGGCCCCACCAGAGCGCACGCTGATCCAGGAGAATCGGCGCATGCATGGCTCGACCCCAGGCTCCCTCACCAGCACCCTCAACGATCCCCGCTCGCTGGAGCGGGCGGCCAGTGCCCTGCGCTGCCTCCCCTTCCGCCGGGCCTTTTATGGCCTGCTCAGCGGCGAGGCGATCAGCAGCGAGGAGCTCCACCGACGTGCCGACCGGGCGCAGTTCAGCTTCGCCCCCCTGAGCAGCGACCGCGCCGAAGACCACTTCATCTGGCTGATCCGGGTGGGGGTGCTGCGCCGGGAAGTGGACGGCCAGGGACTGACCGAGCGGGTGCGGCTGACGCCGATGGGCCGTGAACTGCTGGAGCGCTGGAGCGGGGAGATCCCAAGGGCTTCCCTGCTGGAGCGGATCCGCCACGGGCTGCGCCGCCGCTGGCCGCGCCTGTGAAGCCCCTGATGGTGCTCGGAACCAGCAGTGGCGCCGGCAAATCGCTGATGGCCGCCGCCCTCTGCCGCGTGCAGCGGCGGCGCGGCGAGACGCCCCGGCCCTTCAAGGGCCAGAACATGAGCCTCAACGCCTGGGTGGATGCCGGAGGCGGCGAGATGGCCTACAGCCAGGCCCTGCAGGCCTGGGCGGCGGGCCTGGAGCCGGCGGTGGCGATGAATCCGGTGCTGCTCAAGCCCCAGGGTGACAGCACCAGCGAAGTGATCCACCTGGGGCGCTCGGTGGGAGTGTGCCGCGCCGAGCACTATTACCGCGACTGGTTCCGGCCGGGCTGGGCGGCGATCCGCCAGGGCCTGAGCGAGCTGCAGACCAGCCATCCAGGTGGTCGGCTGGTGCTGGAGGGGGCCGGCAGCCCCGTGGAGGTGAATCTGCAGGCCCGGGATCTCACCAACCTGCGCCTGGCCCAGTTCCTGCAAGCCCGTTGCCTGCTGGTGGCCGATATCGAGCGGGGGGGAGTCTTCGCGCAGATCGTGGGCACCCTGGCGCTGCTGCGGCCGGTGGAGCGGCCCCTGATCCAGGGCATCCTGATCAACCGCTTCCGTGGCCGCCGGGAGCTCTTCGACGAGGGCCGCAGCTGGCTGGAGCGCCACACCGGCCTGCCGGTGCTGGGGGTGATGCCCTGGCTCGATGAACTGTTTCCTCCCGAGGATTCCCTCGACCTGCTGGAGCGCAAGGCGCGTAAACCCGACGCCGAACTGGAGATCGCGGTGCTTCGCCTGCCCTCGATCAGCAATTTCTCCGATCTCGATTCCCTCGAAGCCGAACCGAGCGTGCGGCTGCGCTGGGTGCGCCCCGGAGAAGCTCTCGGCAGACCCGATGCCGTGGTGATCCCCGGCAGCAAGCAGACCCTGCGGGATCTGGAGGCCCTGCGCGCCAGCGGCCTTGGCGACGACCTGCGGCGGTATGTCTCCGGTGGCGGCCATCTCTTCGGCCTCTGCGGTGGCCTGCAGATGCTGGGCCGACGTCTGCTGGATCCCCACGGCCTCGAAGGAGGCCTCGAAGGAGGTGGCGGCGGCGTCGAGCACGCCGGGCTGGGGCTGCTGCCGCTGACCACCCTTTACGGCAACAACAAGGCGACGCAGCAGGTGTTCGCCCCGGCCCACTGGCCCCAGGGCAGCAGCCTGGGCCTCGAGGGATTCGAGTTGCACCGGGGACAGAGCGAGTGCGAGGAGCCTGACCAGTGCCAGCCCATCGCCGAGCTCTCGGGCCTCGGCTGGTGGAGAGCCGACCAGAACGGCACAGTGGTGGCCGGAACCTACCTGCACGGAGTGTTCGACTCGGGCCCCTGGCGGCGGCGCTGGTTGAACCAGCTGCGCCGCCGCCGCGGTCTGAGTCCCCTGGGGGAGCAGCCACCGCACCACGGCCAGCAACGCGAGGCGCTGCTCGATCGGCTCGCTGAGGCCTTCGAGACCCACGTGAACCTGGCCCCACTGCTGGAGCGGGAATGAAGTCAGCCGCTACGCCGGTCCTGGTGCACTGGCCCAATGGCCGCAGCACCCAGGTGCCACCAGGCCGCGACTGGCTGCAGGCGGCCGCCGCAGCCGGCCAGACGATCCCCACCGGCTGCCTGGGTGGCAGTTGCGGCGCCTGTGAGATCGAGGTCAACGGCCGGGTGGTGCGGGCCTGCATCGCCACGGTGCCCGCTGCCCGCAGCGGCGAGCTGCGGGTGGAACTGGCCAGCGATCCCTACTGGTGAACTGGCCCTACCGGTGAGCAGGATCGGGCGGGTGGCCCTGGATCAGCCCGCCACCGAGCACCACCTCGCCGGCATAGAACACCGCCGCCTGGCCAGGGGTGATCGAAAACTGCTCTTCGTGGAAGTTCAGCCGGGCTCGGTGGGGGCGGCCTGCGGCAGCATCGGCGGCCGTGGGCTCGAGGGGGATGAGCTGGGCAGCCACCGGCGCGCTGCGGTAGCGCACCTGCACCTCAAGCTCCAGCGGTGCTTCGGGCGGTGGGATCGAGATCCAGTTGATCGCGCCCACCACGCAACCGCTGCGGGCCGCCTCAGCGCGGGGAGCGACCACCACCCGGTTCATCGCCCCATCGAGGCGCACCACATGCAGGGGTTCGCTCCAGGCCACCCCCAGCCCCTTGCGCTGGCCGATGGTGAAATGCTCGATGCCATCGTGCTCGCCCACCACCGTGCCGTCGGCCAGCACGATCTGACCCTGGCGGGGCGGCAGGTAGGCATCGAGGAAGGCCTTCATCGAGCCGTGGTGATCGGCCAGGCAGAGATCCTGGCTTTCCGGTTTCCGGGCGGTGCGCAGGCCGAGAGCCTCGGCCTCCAGTCGGGTGTCGGGCTTGGTGAGTTCACCGAGGGGGAACACCAGCCGCGCCAGCACCGACTGGGGCAGGTCATAGAGGAAGTAGCTCTGGTCCTTGTGGGCATCGAGGCCCCGCAGCAGCTGGTGGCGGCCGGCGGCGGCGCTGGGGCCAGCGACGTCAGCCAGGCGGACCCGGGCGTAGTGACCGGTGGCGATGCGGCCGATCCCGAGTTCGGCTTCGGCCCACTCCAGCATCGGCGTGAATTTCACCTCCCGATTGCAGCGGGAACAGGGCAGCGGTGTCACGCCCTGTTCGTAGCCCTGCACCAGAAAGTCGACGATCTGCTCGTGGAAGCGCTCGCGGCTGTCGACCACATGGTGGGGCACCCCCAGCTGCTCACAGAGGCCGGCGGCATCCACCAGCCCTTCGGCGCAGCAGGCCCCCTTGCCGCTCATCAGCCAGAGGGTGAGACCTTCCACCTGCCACCCGGCCGCCACCAGCAAGGCGGCGGTCAGGGAGCTGTCGACCCCGCCGGAGAGGCCCACGGCCACCCGATGCTCCCCGGGCCAGGCGCGCAAGCGCTCAAGCGCCGCAGCACCGGCAGCGGTGACAGGACCGTTGGCAGCCGCGAGAGGGGAACGGGCTCGACCGGCGGAACCTGGGCCGGACGCTGGGGCGGTGGTGGTCAAAACCGGAAGCCTCCGGGGCGGGGGAGAAACGAAACAAAGCCGTGGTCCCATCATGGGACGGGGCGTCCGCCGGCGGGTCCCGCATCCCTCTGCCTGCACCGGAGCCCCCCTTGATCAACAGCCACGCGATTCACTGGCCCCGCCGGGATGCCGCCCACCTGCTGGTGCGCTCGGAGCAGATGGCCCAGCTGGAGCAGCAGCTGTTCGCCAACGGCCTGCCGGTGGAAGCCCTGATGGAGAAAGCCGCCCTGGCCATCAGTGCTCGGCTGCTGAGCGAGCCCGAGGCCCTGCGCCGGGGGGCGCTGGTGCTGGTGGGCCCCGGGCACAACGGGGGGGATGCCCTGGTGGTGGCCCGGGAGCTACACCTGGCCGGGGTGAGGGTGCGGCTCTGGAGCCCCTTTGAGCGCCACAAACCGCTCACCGAGTCCCATTGGCGGTATGCCCAGTGGCTTGGGATCGAGCGGCTGAGCTCCAGCCCTGATCCCGCCGGCGCCGCCCTCTGGATCGATGGGCTCTTCGGCATCGGCCAGCGGCGTCCTCCCGGCGAGGCGATCGAGTCCCTCCTGGGCGATCGGGCGCGGCTGAGGCCCGATCAGCTGGTGGCCATCGACACGCCCACGGGACTGTGCGCCGACAGCGGCCGGCTGCTGGGGAGCTGGGCCGCCCGTGCCCGCACCACCTACTGCCTGGGCCTGCTCAAGCAGGGGCTGGTCCAGGACAGCGCCCTGGCCTGGGTGGGGAAGCTGGTGCGGCTTGATCTGGGGCTGCCGCCGGCTCTGCTGGGACAACTGCCGCCGGATCAGCCCCTCGTGCTGAGTGGCCTGGATCAGACCAGCGCCCCACCGCTTGAGCCTGCGCCTGATGCCGCCAAGTACGGCCGTGGCCGCCTGCTGGTAGTGAGCGGCAGCGCCGCCTATCCCGGTGCCGCCCTGCTCAGCCTGCTGGGGGCGAGCGCCAGCGGCTGCGGCAGCCTGCGGGCGGTCGTGCCGGAGCCCGTGGCCCAGCAGCTCTGGAGCCTGCTGCCCCATGTGGTTCTGGGGCCTGCGCCGGGTGAGCCGGGCGCCCTCGATCGCCTTGATGCCGTGCTGATCGGCCCGGGCCTGGGGCCAGCCGCCTCAGCGGAGCGGCCCGACAGCCCGCCGCTCTGGGAGAGCCTTCAGGCCTTTGCGGGACTGGTGGTGATCGATGCCGATGGCCTCAACCAGCTGGCCGCCGGGGTGGCCGGTGAGGCGATGGCCTGGCTGCAGGGGAGGCAAGGTCCCACCTGGCTGACGCCCCATCAGGGTGAATTCGCCCGCCTGTTTCCCGATCTGGCCGGCGAGCAGCCCCTGGAGGCCGCCGCCGTTGCCGCCAGCCGCTGCGGCGCGGCCCTGCTGCTCAAGGGCGCCCGCAGCGTGATTGCCGCGCCCGACGGCCGGCGCTGGCAATTGCTGGAGGCGGCAGCGGCAGCGGCCCGGGCCGGCGCCGGCGATGTCCTGGCGGGATTCGCGGCCGGGCAAGGGGCTCTGGCTCAGGCTGCCGGGGTCTCACCCGGGGAAGCCTCCACCCTGGCCGCTGCCGCCCTGGCCCACGCCCAGGCGGGGCTGGCGGCCCGGGAGCGGCTCGGACCCGGTCAGGTGACGCCCATGGCACTGGCAGCAACTCTGGGCCAGTGGTGTTCAGCTGGGACTAGTTCGGGACTCCTGAAAAACGGCCGGCTCCATATCTCGCCGTAACGGGCGTCTGAGCTGGACTTGTGCGGGCTATGGCCACGTCTATGCGGTGACTGGCCAATCGTTCCAGCTTTCGTCGGTAAAGGCCCGGGCCTTCTCTGGTGAGGCATGGAGCTGGAGAAGGCTGCAGACACAGGCAAAAAAGAA
>NZ_JAGQBY010000080.1:0-14481 GCF_024345875.1 Synechococcus sp. EJ6-Ellesmere | reverse complement strand
GACCTCAGTGGGAGGTCCCGGAGCCGTGGCCGTCACCGTGCTTGGCGCAGGGCATCCACTGGTTGCCCATCTTGTGGGCGCCTGTGCAGTTGAAGTGGAGTTTGGCCGCCTTCTCCGCTTCTGCCTCGGTTGGATAGAGCGCTGGCACGCCGCCGGAACCGGTGGCTGGAGCGGCAAGGCCAGCGGCTGAGAGCAAGAGGTTGGCGCCGATCGCGGCTGCCGTCCGGGCTGCCCATGGACTGGAAAGGCTCGACATGGAACAGGGAGGGGCGGAGCGAGCGCAGGGATACCTGCTGAACGCCAAGCCTACCAAAAGCCTCCAGCAGAGCACTCTTGGTGGAGAGTGGTGGCCGGGACGCCTCTCCGCCTGCTGATGCCTAAAATTGCAAGGCTCCATCAAATGGAGGGTTTCCGCCGTGGCTCGCCAGGGATCACTGTCATCGTCGCCTGCTCCCAGCCTGCGCATCGGCGAAGTGGCCAGGCGTACAGGCCTCCCCGTGAAGACGATTCGCTACTACTGCGACGAGGGACTGCTCCAGCCCAAGACACGCTCCGCAGCGGGATACAGGTTGTTTGATCAGGAGAATCTCGCTGAGTTGACGATCATTCGGGCGCTGCGAGCGATGGATGTATCGATTCCCGAGTTGGCGAAGATTCTGGAGGTCCGGCGAGCTGGTGTCTGCAACTGCTCTGTCCTGAAAGACAGCATTGCGGGCAGGATGGAATCAATAAACCTGCGCGTCTCAGAGCTCGTTGCCATGAAGAATGAGCTGGCTCGCCTGCTGGACAGCTGGCAAGACTGCGGCGGCTTCAAGGCTGATCGGTGATCGCCATGGGATTCCACTTCCGCCGATCCCCCGCCTGGGCCCGCTGCATGTCAATGTCGCCAAGGGCGAGCTGGGATGGTTGCTGCGGCGCTGTCGGGCGGAAACCCTCCATGTAGCCAGGCCTGGCTGAAGCTATGGGTTCAATGGTCTGGGATTTTTTATGTCAATTCGCAAGTTTTTGAGCCGCTGTTGTCTCGGCTCAGTGAGTCTTGTGATTCACCGACTCTGCTCAGGATCATGACTGCCACCAGCGCCGCTCACCGGCAACTTCCATGAACGACTACAACGGTCCGGTCTGGCAACGGCTGAGCCACTCTGCCCTGCTGCGCTTCCTGTTGCTGCTTGCCTGTGGCTGGGGTGTGGTGAAGTTGATCGACTATTTCCAAGCGGTGCTCACCCTTTTCATTGCAGCGGCGATGCTGGCAGTGCTGCTGGACTTCCCAGTACGTCGGTTGGTGCGCCTGGGTTGCGGCAGAAGCCTGGCGATCCTGCTCACCGTGCTGGGGTCCATCGGTGTGGTTAGCCTGTTTGTGAGGGTGCTTGGCTTCCAGTTGGTTAACCAATGTACCGGCCTGCTCAATGATCTGGTTCTGGCCTTTCAGAGTCCAGATCTGCCCTTTCACAGTTTCCTGAAAACGATTGGGCCCTCTGAGCTGATTGAGCTTTTGCGCGACAGTCTCGGTAAGGGCCTAGGAATGGTCGGTGGAGCCTTTACCAGCGTATTTGGCAGCGTTTTTCTGGTCGTGATCGTGGTCTACATGCTCCTCGACAATGGAGCCACTTGGCGCCAGCTCTTGCGCCTGTTGCCGAATGACGTGCGCGGCCGCTTTGACCGAAGCGTTCAGAAAAACGTGCTGGGCTTTCTGCGTGGGCAGATCACGCTGATGATCTTTCTGAGCCTGGCCAGTCTCCTGGTCTTCGCTGTACTGGGTGTTAAGTTCTCCTTGGTGCTGGCCATTGTGGTGGGCGTGCTGGATGCCATCCCAGGCATCGGTGCCACCCTCGGGGTAATCGTAGCTGCCACCTTGGTGTTCCTTACCCAGGGCCAGTGGCTGGCCCTGCAGGTGGTGATCGCCTCGGTGGTTCTTCAGCAAATCCAGGACAATCTGATCCATCCGAGGGTGATGGGACGGGCTCTTGAGATCCGACCGGTGGTGCTGTTCTTTGCCCTGTTCGTGGGTGAGCGGCTGGCGGGCCTGCTGGGGGTGTTCCTGGCCATTCCCGTGACCGGCATGATCCTGGGTTGGAGCAAGGATGAGGAACAGGAAGAATCACCATTCGCCACGCCATAGCCGATCCCCTGTCGGTGAAGTTGCGTGGCATACCATCCATACAGGGAGTTGTTTCTGGAGCGTGTCCATTCGCTCTTGTTCGTGTCCACCAGTCATCGCGAATTGACCGCGCGCGCCAGGCCCGTGACGGCTCGGAGGTTGTGGCGTTTTGAGATGAACGGAGACTTCCCAATCCCAACGGTGGCGATACTGTGGCGAGTTGATGAGTGACGTTGGCGATTCCCTATCAGCCCTCTCTGCTTCGTCTGCTGCATGGCGTGGCCGCTGCAGTAGCCGGGTTAGCCTCTTTCACCGGCTTTCTCATTTACAATCACTACGACGGCCGGTTTGGTCGCCTGCCACTCGGGGGATCGGAGCAGGTGATCGACCTGCACGGTGATGTAGGCGGTCTTCTGCAGTGGGTGCTGATTCCATTTGCCCTTTACTCACTCACCCTCGGTGTCCGCCGTCTGTTCCGTCCGGCCGATCTGGGCCGGATGGTGGGTTCTCTGCCGGCCTGGCAGCGCCTGACCAATACAGCGGCCCTGCTGAGCTTGGCGGCTGCTGTGCTCAGTGGCCTGCCGATGGAAGACGACTGGCTGACGGACGGAGATCTCAATCAGTTCTGGTACGTCCTTCATCTCACCAGCTGGCTGGTGCTGACCCTTGCTGTGGTCGGGCATCTGATTGTCCTCAGCCTCAACGGTGGCTGGCCCCTGCTTCGCTCGATGTTGACCTTGAACCTGCGCAGCGGCGACCGCCCCAAGCATTGGCCACAGCAGGTATGGACGTTCATTCGGCGCCGTGGGCCCTCGGGTGGTCGCCAGCATGGGCCCTGACGAGACGCGAGTTTGACCTCATGGCCTATGGCCGGTGAGCACCAGGGGATGTACCTCACCCCGACGTGGTACCGGAACTGTGGCAGGTCATGCAGACCTTGCGGCTGCGGGTCTTGAGCAGCACGGCCTCATCGAGGAAGGGCCACTCCTCGATAGACGGCTCCATGAACCCGGCATCTTCCGCGATGGACCGGCGCAGACGGACACACATACCCCTGAACCCATGCGTATGTCTGTACTAACACGTCTGCTCTGCTGGCTGCAGCGCTGATGGGCGCAGCGCCTCGATGCGGCCCGGGAGATCCTCGTAGCTGATGCCCTCCCCGTGGGCCCGAATCAGGGGTTGTAGGCCGATCGATTTGCGTTCGGCATGCAGTTTGCTGGTGGGCACCACCCAGAAGCGCCATTGGCTTAGGTCCTGCGGATCCACCCGCTCGGGGTCCTGCTCCGCCAAAAGGCAGAAGACGTAGGCGGTGGCGACCCGCTGCTCGATCGGGAAGCTGATCACACTCAGCCCTTCCTGCTCCCAGGCCTGCACATAGGCCGCCGACTTCACCTCCAGCGTGATCGCGCCATCAGTGACATCCGCCTCGGCCCATTCGATGCGGTGTTCACCGGGATCGAGGCCCAGAGCCCGGTGCACCAGCCACTCGGCATAGGCACCGCGGGTGCGGTTCTCCAGCAGGTGGCCGGAGTTCCAGCGGAGGAACCCGTTGAGGTCATTCATGGCCGGTTTGCTTCAGGACGCAACGGCACAAAGATCCGATTGCCGTTCGCTCTGTTGGTGAACACGGCATTGCTCTGGACGAAGATCTGGCGCTCCCAGATCCCACCGAGCGAATCCCGGAGGGTGGAGAACGGGAAGCCCTGTTTCTCGAGGCGGTAGGTCATCGCCTTGCCGTCCCGCCAGACGATGCGCACCGTTCCATGAGGAGAGTGGGTGTTGCGGCAGCCGATGGGCTGGTCATTGAACAACTAAGAGACGGAATGGAAACAGCATCGGAGTCTTGGTGGACGTTCCGCTGATAGGGCACGAGCTCTGAACGGGAGGGGTTCAGATTCAGGAACTGGCCATTGGCTGGCAGAAAGACATCAATCGGCTCAGTTCTGGCTGCCGTTGCTTTCGGTTGTGCGGTTCTCAGCATCCCCGCTGCTGCCGCCCTCGCCAGAGCTCTCGCCCTGCGGCCTGGGCCCCATCGTGGCGCCAAGGGCGCGGCAGGACTCGATGGGATCAACGCCCGGTGCCAGGCCCAAGGCCTTGCGTAGCGCATCGAGCTGAGCCACTGACTGCAGATCGATCGTGCTGGCTACCTGCTCGCAGGCCAGCTTTTTCAGGGCCTGGGTATCGGGGCGGCCACACCCGGCGAGCAGCGCCAGAGCAATGGAGGCACCAACGGTCGCAACCCTGGTCATCGTCATCCGTACAGAACCGTCGCCAAGGTAGGGACAAGGGCCAGCTGCTGACCGATTGGGTGCCGGGCCTCATGCGACGGCCTGGTGCTGCACCAGGAAGGCCTCGATCCAGTCGTGGTGTCGCTTCTGGCAAATCCGATCCGCGATGGAGGTGGCCTCCTCCGGGACCTGAAACCGCTTGCGGAAGGCCTTGGTGAAACCCTCCAGCTGGGGCTGGGGAAGGCTGCGGATGGTGGCGTGAATCCGCCGGATCGTGGTGCCATCGAGGGGCAGGAAGGCCGGATCTTCTTGAGCCTCCTCCATGCCAACAGCCGCTGCAGCGTGGGAGTGCTGGCCTGCGGGTGGGTGGCCGCTGGGACGGTGACCGTTGCCAACCGGTGAGCGCCGCAACGTGCCGTTTCCGGCGGCGGCATTGGGTGCGATCCCGTTGGGGGAGTGGGGCGGCATGTCGCCTCGAGAGGGGGCCCCGGTGACGCTTGAGGTGACCTCTCGCTGCTGCTTGTCATAGAGCGCGAGCCCGAACGGGTTCCCGAAGGTCATCAATGCCCGTTTCATGGCATCGGTTTCCGCTTCCTTGAGAGCGGATTCATGGGCCTGGCCCAGGTCGACGTCGATGCCGTGGCCGGCACCGCTGCCTTCCCGCACGATCCCGCCGACGACCACCCGCACCCGGGCGGTGTAGGTGACACCCCAGCCGTCGCGTTGCGGTGGATCGGAGGGCTTGCTCGGCTCACGGCCGATACGACGTTCCGCCTGGGAGACGCACTGCAGAGCAACCGTCTCGCGCTGCCAGCCGTCGAAGCCAAAGATCCGGTTGGCTTCTGCGATCACCTGCCAGCCCTCCAGGTAGCTCACCTTGGCGCGGCCCTGTTCGCGCTGCTTGACCTTGCCGCGATCGAGGGGGGCGGAGAGGGACTGGATCTGCTCGGCGGAGAACGTGCCGGTCATGGCTTCGAGGGGATGGGTGGGAACAGGGCTTGGGATCAGTAGGCGGAGGTTTTCGGCGGCGATTCGATCAGCACCCAGCAGGGCGGCTCGCTGCAGTGGATGTGATCGGGCGAAGGCCGGCGGCCTGGTTTGCGGGTGATGGGCACCACCCAGCTGCTCAGCCGTGTGGACCAGATGTGGCCCCTGGGACGTGGGCTGGTGGGTGTGGTGTTGGCGGTTGTGCTGCCGTAGGTGGAGAGATCCATGGCTTCTGGTGATCTGGTGTTGGCTCTGAACGGATGACCTGGGCCTGCTCCGACAGCAGGCCATAACGAGACGGCCTGTGGCCGTCAGTGGATGCGCCAGCTGCGATGGGAGAGGAGCTGGGCTCCAGGGATCTGCTGGCCGGCCTTGAGGGCCTGCTTGATGGCAGCCTTGTCGGGCTGGCTGGTGGTCTTGACCGTCAGCCACTCGGGAGCCAGGGCCTGCTCGTCGTCGATCTCGACGGCCTGGGATCTGCGGCTTGTGAGCTCGTGATTGGGGAAGGAGAAGCGGGTGGCGTGCGGCTGCAGCCGGGTGAGGACCAGAACGAGTGATTCCTCCAGGGCGTCAGCCCGGCCTGCATCGGAGCGGGAAAGATCCGTGAGGCGTTTGGCCTGCTGCTGGCGGTAGGCGGCCTGGCCGCGCAGGTGCTCGATCACCCAGCAGGTGGCATCGGCCTTGGCGGCCAGGGCCTGCTTGTTGCCCTCCTCTGCCATCAGGGCTGCTTCCAGCCCGGCGAGGGCCTGGCTGCGGCTGTCTTCGTCATCGCTCTGCAGCTGCTCGGCCAGTTGGCCGATGGCAGTGGTGAGCTCCTGGGCCTCGATGCCCAGCTGCCAGAGCGAGCCGGTGCGCTGGAGAGAGCAGGCCGGGCCGGCAACATCCGCAGCAACGTGAGCGGACGCCTTGGCAGCAGCGGCGGGGGTGGGGGTAAGAACGGGCATGACGGTGATAAGGGAATGGGAGCGGAGGCGCCAACCGCCGGGGAAGGCTTCAGGGGCAAGAGGCAGGAGCGGGATCGGCCCAACGGCCTGCTGAGTGGCTGACTTCCACCACGGCGATCGGCACCGGGGAGCGGGAGGCCAAGCGGCGGGCTTCTCTCACCAGCGAGGCCGTGCCGGACCCACCGGGGAAGGCCACCACCAGCACGGAGGTGGAGACACCTGGGGAGGTGTGGGCCTCAGCCCGGGCAACGGCCAGCTCGAGGAGTTCCCGATTGCGAATCGGACCGGCGGCCCGGCCATGGCGCCGCCATTCGGCGGGCATGACCAGCGCCGACCAGCCCAGCTGATGGGCCGCGCGGGCGATGGCGGCATCGGCTCCGCGGGCTCCGCCGTGGAGCAACAGATGGACCAGCCGGCCGCCGCTGCGGGCCAGCAGCTCAGCGGCAACGCGCTGATGGGGCCAGGCCAGATCACGGCCTCCGCCGGCCGCGATCACAAGGGAGCGACCGGGGCCCATTACGGGCCTGGATGACATACAAAGAGCCATGGAATCAGTTGCCGTGGATGACAACTGATCGGGGCATCAAGGCCGCTCAGGCATATGCGGCCGTGATGGCGAGATCAGGGGATGACGTTGCCGCAGGCGATGGGCTCGGGGCCTTTGGCGTAGCCCTTACTCTAGCAGTACAAATGCACTTTAGGATCGCCAGAGCCGCTGCAAACACTTGGATTCAAGTGGTTCCAGCTCGTGCTCTCAGACCTCTGTTGAGTGACAGCTAGATGGCCATCTTTGCGGCCGGCCTGGGGATCCAGGCCTGATGGACAGCCGCGTAGCAGCGCGAGGTGACCCCTAGCCATCAGCGCCCCTGATCCATCACCTGCCGGCCGGATGAGCAGCGGCACCGCAGCCGCGGGAGAATCACCGGGCCCTTCGCCCCCACCACAGCCCCGCGGAGGGCGGCGGCGGCTGTCTGACGTCAGCCACGGCGAAGCCGTGGCAAGTTCAGGACGGCCGCTGCCGACCGCAGCTTCCGGAGGCGCCTGCTCAGCCCCAGGGCACATCCAGAAATTCGACCAGCAGCACGCCCCGGTGGCTGCCGTGCAGTTTCACCAGCCCCCGTGCCGCGGCAGCTTCCATCCCAACGCGCTCGCGCTGCAGCTGTTCCGCTGTGGCAAGGACCCGCACCCAGCCCCCAGTCATGAAGCCCTCGCTGCCTGTCTCGAATGGCTGCAGTCGCCGATGGCGATGGTTGTTGCGTTCGTAGTAGAGGCCCCCACCGGTTGGGTCGATGCCCTCTGCCCAAACCTGATCGACCATCAGCTTGCCAATCGCCAGCGGATCCCGGGCCGCCTCATCGATTGCTTCTCCATCGAGCACAAGTGGGTTGCCCGGGTCCTCCCGGTTGTCGGAAACGATCAGGCGCTTGCTCATGGCACAACGAATGCTGGGGATGGCTGATGCATGGCCGGTGAATCGCTCCGTGTCTACGCGAACCGCAGCAACGCTTGAGACGGAAGGACTGCCACTTTCATTGTCCTTGCGCTGACTTTCACGGTCACAGAAGCACCTGATGCCCGAGCTTTGCTCAGCTCGCCTCTGCCGGCAAGAACGTGTTGGCCCGATCGAACGCCGCAATCGTCCCTGCCACACTGGCCCAGGGATAGGAGCGGCAGTGCACTTCGAGGCTGTGTCCCATGGCCTGGGCCATGCTGCCGGCATCGATTCCGCGTTGGTGCCCGCGCAGGCTGTAGCTGTGCCTGAAGCTGTAGGGCACAGCGCGCTGGACGTTGGCAGCCATCGCTTCTCGTAGGGATCGCCAAGCCGGCTGTCGGTTCAGATAGGTCTTGATGCAATCAGCAGGACTGTTCCCACCGCTCAGTGGCGGCAGTTCGATCAACTTGGCCTGCCACTGTTTCAATAGTTTCCAATTGATGCCCTCACCATCTTCGGCAATCAGAGGTAGAGGAAATAGCCGGCGTGAATCTGTCGAACCTCCACCACTTCGCTTGCGGTAAGTGCACCACCAGTAGGGCTTTCGAGTGGATGAATCTGTTCGGATCGTCAGGTGCAGCAGTTCGATTGGCCTTAGTCCCAGCTCCGCCATCAGACGGATGGCATTGGCCCAGCGAAGTCCGGCTACATCCTGGGGTAGTGCTGCGATCAAGTTCAGGATCTGCTGGTCTGTGAAGGGATCACCCTTCTGACTGGCAGATGCTGCCTCTCTGGATTTGATACCGACGTGCTGCCTGAGGTTGGTCGGAGGGGCCCAGAGAACAGGCACTCCCGCGCGATGCACGCCGTAGCGCAAGAATTGAGCCAGAGACTGAGCACGAATCTGGCGCGTCCGGCTGCCAGGGGGCCAGGAGCGAATGCACTGATCCATCAGATCAGCTGGGTTCATCGGCGCCTTCCGACTGGAGAGGAGCTCCACGGCTGCCGAGACAACAGGTAGGTAATGGGCTTCCCAGGTCTCTGGTTTGACGGTCGTGCCGTGCTCCAGCTTCTGGAGCCGGAACCCCTCCGCAATGGTGGGCCAGTCGATCGGGGCTGCTGGTGCTTCTCCGGCGGCCAGGGTCGCCGCTGCCTTGAGGGTGTGACCGTCGCAGGCAAAGCGATAGATCGAGCGCACCCTTGCGACTGCATCACCGGTCTGCCCCTTGACCCAGTCGAAGGGCAGGGCGACAGAGGACATCCGTCCGTCGGGGGCCTTCACCTCGAGACGCATCCGGCCGCGGTGCTCGCGCACCCACCAACCCTCACTCGTACTTGTACGAACGGAGGCCCGAAAACCTTTCACCCAGGCCTGGTCGTGGCGGGCCCTTGTCGCCATAAAGCACCCAGCCAGAGCGTTCGTACAATTGTACGGAAAAATGGCTCTTTTGGACCTGACAGGCCATGACAGCCTCTGACAAAGTCCCTTGCCGCAACGGGTCTCGGCAGTGGTGATCAGGGTTTGTCTATTGGTTTGGGAGCACTAGGTCGCAGGTTCGAATCCTGTCGCCCCGACTGACTTTTCAGGGATTGGCCTCCAGCCCTGAGCACAAAACGAGCACAAAACCGACCTGGCTCCGCCCAGATCGGCTCCTCCATCACGACCGAGCCGGCCTCCCCGGTCCAGTCCGCGATCTGGTTCGCCATCCCCGGTGGCACGTCGAACACCCGGAAGTCCGGCCCGGGACAGTCAGGGGTCTGGCACACCGGCGCCAGGTGGGCCAGCACATCCCCCAGCGTGTGGTCCCCCTCGATCGCCACATCACCGCGTCCGGCCCCATAGGCCACGCCCTCCTGCAGCCGCTCTAGGGGCCGCCTCAAGCCTCCAGACCTCTCAATCCTGCTGACGTGATGAACCGCCCCACTCAGGCGGCGGTGGGGGCCACAGCACCCCCTCCGTTGGGCGCTGGCCGCCTCCCGTCGCTCCACCACCGCCGCCAGGGTCGATCACCACATCCCGATAGGCCAGGCCCGCCTCGGCCATCGGCTCCAGCAGGTCATTCACCAGCAACAGCGCCACCGGCGCGTAGGGCCTGCTGCGTGGATCGGCCGGCGTGAGCTCACTGCCGCTCACCACCTGGGGGATCTCCTGCAGCGTCAGCCTCGACGTCCTCGGCCGCCAGCTGAAGTCCGCGAACGAAGTCCAGCCAGCCACCGCCGCCGGTGGTGTCGCCACAGGGAAGGAAATCCACCAGTCCGGATCAACCGCCCGACCCAGCTGGTGGAGGCGCTTCCCATCCAGCACGAACGTGCCGTGCACATCATTGGCCCGGCCCGGGTAGGTCACCGGGTTGCTATTGCAGGGCCCGAACCAGATCGCCGCCGGCATCCGGTACGGCTGCGGATCGTTCAGCCACGAATACGTCGTCCCAGAGGCCGAGAGCCGGCGGGACTGGAGCAGCAGCTGCGGACGGTTCACCAGCAGCTGCCGCCGGTGTGCTGGCTCATAGCCCTGCACATTCGGGCGGAAGGCAATCACCGGCCCGTAGGAGCCCGCCGCATTCGGCGCCCAGCCCGTCAGCCGCCGCAGGCAGACCATCCACTTCAGGCTCACAGGATCACGCGCCAGCAGGAACGACCAGGGATTCGGATTGATCACGCCGGTTATCGGCGCCGCCGCTGAATCACCGCTGAACACGAACCACTCCGCCCCCGGCGTCGTGTCCTGCGCGAACACCACCGCCGAGGGGCCCGGCTGGGGCTCCATCGGCTCGAACACATACGCCGCAGCCGAGGTGCCGCTCACCTTCAAGTTGGCCGAGCCCTCAGCTGAGGTGCTCACTGAGCTAGCGACCGTTCCATAGCCATCGTTCGTGCTGTTCGCTGTCCACAGCGACAACGGAGCACCCTGAAACGTCACCGACGAGTAGCTCGTCTGGCCGACGGTCTGGAAGAACTGCACAATCCACTGCCCGCTCGGCGTCCCCAGCTGCAGCACAAGGCCGCGCTTCTGGTTCGCCAGCGAACTCAGGTGCGTGCGAGGCAGCGCCAGCTGGTAGCCCTCATTCCCCGCCGTCGCATTCACCGCGGCGATGAACGCCACCAGCCGTTCGATGAACAGCGGAAACGGCGCCTCAACCGCGTTGCTGAGCCAATCCAGCGACGGCAGCAGCTTGATCCCCGCGCTCGTGTTCATCGCCGCACCACCCGGGGCCAGAGCACACCCTCCGCCGGTCGACCGGGCCCGCTACCAGGGCCAGCCGGCGCACGGCCCTCGATTGCGTCCACCAGGAACGCGCTCAGAACCGGATGACTCAGCACACCCGAGATCGACTGCCTCGCCGCTGGAGCATCCAGCCGTTGCGGCTGCAGCGCCGACGGCAACCACCCCGGCATCCCATCCAGGAAGGTCATCTGCGAGATGCCGGTGCGCCAGCCGCTGTAGGCCGAGAAGCTCGTCCAGCCCGACTGGGCGGCCGGCGGCTGGGCGATCGGCAACACCAGCCAGACGTTGCCGCCAAACGCTCGCCCCAGCTGGTAGTAGCGCATCTCCAGCCGGTCGAACCGACAGAAGACCTGATTCAGCCGCTCTGGATAGGGCCATTCCACACCGCCGTACGATCCAATCCACAGCGGCGCCGGACACAGCGACGGCATCCCATCGGGCGACAGCGCACCAGTAGCTGATCGCTTGTTGGTGATCAGCGGATAGCCCTTCATCACAAACCGATCCAGTTTCACGAAGTTGTAACCCTGCCTCTCAACGCGCTCGTACTGATTGACGCTGTTGTATTGACAACCTGACCGATAACTATTCATCGGCATGTTGAAGCACCAGGCCGAATACTGGCGATGCCGGTACAGCAAGAAGTCCCATGGCCTGCCGCCACTCTCCCCGTTCGGATCGGCCGGCACCGTCGTGCAATCCGAGCGGAAGTAGAAGAACTCAACTCCAGGTTCCGTCTCCTGCACAAAGGTCAGTGCATAGGGTTGATTCGACCAGGGCGTCAGAAAGCCTGAACCGCTGTGGCAATCAACCGCTGGATCGGTCATCCCGACATTCAGCAACGTGCCATAACCCTCGTTGGCGCCATCATCCGTCCAGTTCTTGAATCTCCCGACCCTCAGAAAAGAGTTGGCGAAGTTATCCGCAGGCATCAGCAACTGCAGCAGCCAATCCTCAACAGGAGTGCCGAGCTTCAGCACCATGCCCCGCATCGTCCCCGTGGAGCTCGCGTGGGTCTTCAGAAGCGTCAGCTGCCAGCTCTCGTTGCCCGGCGTCGCATTCACCGCCGCGATGAACGCCGAAAGCCTCGTGAACAGCTGTGGAAACGGCGCCGTGCCCGCCAGCGACTGCCAATCCAGCGCAGTCGTACCCGACTTGATCCCCGCCGTGATCGTCATGGCGGCGGGATCATCACCAGCAGGTTGCCGCCCACCTGCAGCCAGAACTCATCAGGCGGCCCGCCGCTGATCTGGGTTGTGGTCAGCGGCTGCAGGCTGTTGCGGGCCGCCAGCTCGGCCGGCAGCACCAGGGCCTGCTCGAGGACGATCGGTTCCTCGTAGTTGTTAAAGGTGCTGCTGTTCACCACCACAGGCCGGGTGATCACATCCGTCACCGCCTGCGTCAGCAACCAGTCCGATGTCACCCTGCAGAGCGAACGGAAACCGATGCCGCCCTCCCGGCCGGTCATCATCGTCGCGCCAGAGCGCAGAGAGCTGAGCACCAACCACTGATCATGCGTCACCTCACGCACAATCAGCCAATGCAGGAACGAATAGAAGCTACTGGTATTGGCTTGCGCCATCCCGAAGTATTCCTGACCTGACGTTGTTCCCCAGAACACGAACATATCGCTTTCATAGTTAGCGCTCGGCGACAGGTTGTTCAGGGTGAGGCCATCACTGGTCAGCAGTTGCGTCGCGCCGTTGCCATCCACAAAGGTGGTGCCCGTGCTGCCATGCACCCCGTTCCCGCCAGCCGGGTTGTAATCAGCCGCCTGAGCGAACCACACATCCCAGCGGTTCCGGCGGTCCACCTGAGCGCAGAGCGGACCACCGGCCAGCCCCTGGGCGATCATCGGCCCGTAGCGGTTCTCGATCCGCAGCGTCCAGCCGCAGAACAGCGCATCATCCGCTGGTCCTTTCAGCACCGTGATCGGCTGCGTCAGGTAGCGGGCATTCACCACCGCCAGCCAGTCGCGCAGCGGCACATCAGCACGCCTGGCCACATCCGGCCAATCCAGCGTCAGCGCCTTGGGGGGTAGGTAGAGCAGGTTGGCTGGCATCAGTCCACCCACACCGTGGTGCGCAGCGTCAGCTCAGGCGTCACCACACCGCCCTGCTCGATGCGCAGCCGTGCCCAGAGTCCCGCCTGCGCCGGTGCATCAGCACTGCCGTAGCTCACGCCCGGCGGCATCTGCAGCACACCACCTCCCAGCAGGGGGAGGCGCAGATCCGCCACCACACCGCTGCTGGCCGCGGGGTCAGCATCCAGGGGCCGCGAGGCGTCCGCGTCGTAGGCCGCCTGGCTGTTGTAGAGCGTCAGCCAGCAGGCCGCATTCACGCTCACCTCACGCAGCAGACCATCCCTGCCAAGCCCCGTGAACAGCACCGGCACCACCGCCGGCCCTGAGACCGCCGAGAGGGCGATCGTCTGCAGCGTGCGGCGGGGAGTATCAATCCTGGCAACCCACGTCGGCATCAGGGGATCACCGCGATCCTGCGAATAGCCCGGGTCTCCTGCGCAAACGTCTTGCCCAGTGGATCCCAGCTGCCGTAATACCAATCCTGGATGATCACGGTTGATCCAGAATCTTCCGTTGATGTTGCCATGTTGCCGGCGAAGAACTCCTCCGCCCCGCCAGCTTGGAAGGCTGGGAAGACCGTTGTCATGGGATTGCCAAGCGTGTACAACCCAGTGGGCGGCACCGCATAAGCATTGGTGCCATGCGTTTCAGTATTTCCATCTGAATTGTCAGGCTTGAACTTGCGGTAGAGAATCTCCAGCTCATACAGCGCCGGCACATACCAATCGTTGAAGCCTGCAATCGTCAGCCCTCGCGCCCATTGCGCTGCCGGGTGCGCCGCATCATTGGCCGCATTGCTGTTCGCCCAGCCATCAAACGTGCTCGATGCGCCCGCCGTTGCCGAGTTGCTCGTCTTGGTCGCCTTCAGGCTCTGGCCCGTGGCCTTCGGCGCAATGATCAAGGCGTGGGTGGCCACGCCATTCATGCTCTGGGAGATCAGGCCCCCGTAAGTCCCGCCCTCGTAGGCCGCACCGATCGCCGGCAGGCTGCCCACCGGCGTCCCCGTTGGTCCCGGCGTCAGGTTGTAGACATCCCCCGTCAGCTGATCGAGGTAGAGGTCACCGTCGATCTGACCAGGGATCGATGCCGGCGGCGGCCCGCTGCCGACAAACCAGCCCGTGCCGCGGTTGCCCGCCGCGCCCGCGGGGCCACTCGCACCGATCGGGCCCTGGATGCCCTGCGGTCCTGCCGGGCCCGTCGCACCCGCACCTCCAGCCACGCCAGCTGGACCCGCCGGTCCCGTGGGGCCCGCTGGCCCAGCCACGCCAGCCGGACCAGCGATCGAGCCCGCATTCACCCACTGCGTCGTCTCCTGATCCCAGACGAACAGCACGTTCTCGGTGATGCCCGGGCCGTCCACCACCACATAGGCATCGCCATCGGCCATGCCGCTGCTCGGCAGCGAGGGCACGTCGGGCACGTTGCCTTTGATGTTGATCCCCGTTCCGGCAGCGCCGGTCGGTCCAGCAGGGCCAGCAGG